>NZ_JBHVFE010000510.1:0-6156 GCF_042801945.1 Kitasatospora sp. NPDC057542 | reverse complement strand
GCCCCGGGGTGATCCCCGGGGCCGCCTTCCGCAGCGGGCTTAGCTGAACGAGTCGCCGCAGGCGCAGGAGCCGGTGGCGTTCGGGTTGTCGATGGTGAAGCCCTGCTTCTCGATGGTGTCGACGAAGTCGACGGTGGCGCCGCCCAGGTACGGGGCGCTCATCCGGTCGGTGACGACCTTGACACCGTTGAAGTCCTTGATCACGTCGCCGTCGAGCGAGCGCTCGTCGAAGAACAGCTGGTAACGCAGGCCGGAGCAGCCACCGGGCTGGACGGCGACGCGCAGCGCGAGGTCGTCGCGGCCTTCCTGCTCCAGCAGGGCCTTGACCTTGGCCGCGGCGGCATCGGTGAGGAGGATGCCACTCTCGACGGTGGTCTCGTCCTGGACGGTCATCTGCTTTCTCCCGGTCTTGACGACGGTCTGCCGCCAGTGCCAACCAACAGCCGTCCGGTTTCATTTCCCGGGCGGCGATGGATTTCTACGGCCTGTTCGCGGCTGGATATCCGTGGGCCGGGTGTGCCACCCGCGTCCCCTACGCTCCCCATGCTCGCACACACTCGGAGGACAGGTCACCGCCCGAGGGCCTGATCCGACCGGATCCGCCGGACGGGCCCTGCGCACGGATCCGGGTGAACCGGCCCCGCGGCGGCCCGCCGGACGCCAGGATGGTCCTCGTGATCATTCGCCCGGTCAGGGACACCGCTGCGGACGCGGAGGTCGTCCGGGAGCTCGCCGACGCCGCGTTCGCCGACGCCTCCCCGGCCGGTGCGGCTCGGGAGCCGACGCCCATGCGGCTGGCCCGGACCAGACACCTGGCGCGCACCGACCCCGGGGGCTGCTGGCTGGCGGAGAGCGCCGGCGAGCCGGTCGGGGCGGTGCTGTCGATCCGCCGGGAGGGCCTGTGGGCGCCCTCCCTGTACGCCGTCCGGCCGTCCGCACAGGGCCAGGGCGTCGGACGGCTGCTGCTGGAACGGGCGGCGGCGCACTCGCGGGGCTGCCTGCGCGGGATGGTCTGCTCCGCGGACTCCCCGGCGGCGGCCCGCCGCTACCGGCTGGCCGGGTTCACCCTGCACCCGACGATGCGGCTGACCGGGCGGGTGGAGCGGGACGGCCTGCTCGATCCCGGGGACATCCCGGTGCACCGCGGCAACGCCGGCCACCTGCACCTGCTGGACTCGGTGGACCGGCGGCTGCGCGGGTCCGCGCACGGGCCGGACCACGAGCTGATGCTGGGCCATTTCGAGGAGCTGCTGATCGCCGACGCGCTGGCCGGCAGCGGCTACTGCTACCGGGACGGCGGCGTGGTGCGGCTGCTCGCGGCCACCAGCAAGCGGATCGCCGCCCGGCTGCTGCGCGAGGCGCTGGCCCGGGTGCCGGACGGGGTCGAGGCGCGGGTGGAGCACCTGACCGCGGAGCAGGAGTGGGCGCTGGACGTCGGGCTGGAGGTCGGGCTGACGCCGCGGGCCGGCGGGTTCGTCGGGGTGCGCGGGATGCGTCCGCCGATGCCGTACCTGCCGAGCGGGGCGTTCCTGTAGGCATGCGTACGGCCCCCGCCGGATGCCGGTGGGGGCCGTACGTCAGGACGTCAGGACGTCGGAGGCTCAGACCATGGTGTCCAGGATCTCCTTGACCATCTCCATGGTGGTGCCCGGGTGCAGGAAGGCGAAGCGGGCGACCGTCTCGCCGTCCCAGCCGGTGGGGGTGACGAAGCCGATCTGGTCCGCGAGCAGCTGCTGCGACCAACGGTAGTAGTCGTCGTTGGTCCAGCCCTTGCGCTTGAAGCAGACCGCCGAGAGCTGCGGGTCGAACAGCAGCTCCAGGTGCTCGGACTCCCGGATCAGCCGGGCGGTCTCCCGGGCCAGGGTGAGGCCGGCCTCGATGGCGTCGGTGTAGGCCTGGACGCCGTGCACGGCCAGCGAGAACCAGAGCGGCAGGCCGCGGGCGCGCCGGGTCAGGTGGTAGGCGTAGTCGGTGGGGTTCCACTCGTCGCCCTCGGTGTGCAGGACGTCGAGGTAGGAGGCGTCCTGGGTGTGCACGGCGCGGGCGAGCTGCGGGTTGCGGTAGATCAGCGCGGCGCAGTCGAAGGGGGCGAACAGCCACTTGTGCGGGTCGACCACGAAGGAGTCGGCGTGCTCGATGCCCTCGTAGCGCTCGCGCACCGAGGGGGCGAACAGGCCCGCACCGCCGTAGGCGCCGTCCACGTGGAACCACAGGTCGCGCTCGCGGGCGACCTCGGCCAGGCCCTTGAGGTCGTCGACGATGCCCTCGTTGGTGGTGCCGGCGGTGCCGACGACGGCGATCACCGTCTCGGGGTTGGGGTCGGCGGCCAGGGCGGCGCGCAGCGCCTCGCCGGTGAACCGCCGGTTGACGGTCGGAACCTTGAAGGCTTCGACACCGATGATGTTGAAGGTGTTCTTGACCGAGGAGTGCACCTGGTCGGCGACGGCTATCCGCAGCCGCACCTCCGGACCACTGGGTCGACCCTCACTGGCGAGCCGGCGGCGGGCGGTGTCGCGGGCGACCACGAGGGCCGAGAGGTTGCCCGCCGAGCCGCCGGAGACGAAGGTGCCGCCGGCCGACTGGGGCAGGCCCGCGCGGTCGGCGATCAGGCGCAGCACCTGGTTCTCGGCGGCGATCGCGCCGGCCGCCTCCAGCCAGGAGATGCCCTGGAGGGAGGCGCAGGAGACGACCATGTCGAACAGCAGCGCGGCCTTGGTCGGGGCGCACGGGATGAAGGACAGGTAGCGCGGGCTGTCGGCGGAGATGACCGCCCGGGACAGCTCGTGGTCGTACAGCTTGAGCACGTCGACCGGGTTGTTGCCGTCCTGGTTCAGCAGGCCGGACAGCTGGGCGCGCAGGTGCTCGCCGTCACCGGGGTGGTCGAGCGGGACGGGGTCGTACTGCAGCCGCTCCCGCATGTAGTCGAAAACCAGGTCGACCAGTTCGTTGTCGGGCCGGTGCATGCGGTCGGGTGCTGCGGACACGGGTGTCCCTCTCGGCGTGGGGTGTCGGGGGGCGTCCGGTCGGCAGGACGCCTCACCGCGACGACCGGACGTGATCAGCGTAGGCAGCGCGGGCGCCTCACCGCGCGTCGGAACGCGGCTGGTCAGGCAGGTTTCGAGCGTCTTCGGGCCGGTCCGCGCAGGATTCCTGCGTACCGCCCGACGGGGTCAGCCGATGAGCTGGGAGAGGACCACCGAGGAGCGGCTGCGCTGCACACCGGGCTCGCGCCGGATGCGCTCGATGACGGCCTCCAGGTGGCGCATGTCGGCGGCCCGCAGGTGGACCAGGGCGTCCGGGTCGCCGGTGACCGTCCAGGCGGCGACCACCTCGGGGAACTGCCGCAGGCTGGCGAGGATCTCCTCGGGGGCGGTGCGCTCGCGGCAGTAGACCTCGACGAAGGCCTCGGTCTGCCAGCCCAGCACGGCCGGGTCGAGCACCACGGTGAAGCCCCGCACCACGCCGCGCGCCCGCAGCCGGTCGATCCGCCGGCGCACGGCGGTGGCGGAGAGGTTCACCTGCAGGCCGATCTCGGCGTACGAGGCGCGGCCGTCGCTGCCGAGCCTGGCGAGCAGGAGCCGGTCGGTCTCGTCCAGGTCGGCCCCGACCACCTCGTGCGCTCGCTGGCTGGTCATGGGTGCGGGGCTCCACGGGTCGTACGGGGGTTCGGCGGGGCGCTCCGGCGGCGGGCTGCCACTGCCGAAGCGGTTCGTCACCATTCTGGCGGATGACCTGGACGAGTTCACCGCCGACGGATGACCGGCGGGAGGCCGTCACGGGACGAGCAGCACGATCTTCCCCCGGGTGCGGCCCTCGGCGCTGAGTGCCTGGGCGGAGGCGGCCTGGGCCAGCGGGAAGGTGGAGGCGACGGTGACGGTCAGCCGGCCGTCGTCGGCGAGCGCGGCCAGCTCGGCGAGGTCGCCGGCGTCCGGACGGACCCAGACGTACCGGCCGCCGAGCGCCTTGACCCCGAAGTCGGCGACCGAGGCGATCCGGCCCGGGTCCGCCACCAGGCCGGCCGAGACCTGGACGGCGCCGTGGCCGACCAGGTCGAGGGCCGCGTCCACCCCGTCGGGGGCGAGGCCGCGGACCCGGTCGGCCAGGCCCTCGCCGTACAGCACCGGCTCGGCGCCGAGGCCGCGCAGGAAGTCGTGGTTGCGCTCGGCCGCGGTGCCGATCACCCGGGCGCCGGAGGCCCGGGCCAGCTGCACCGCCAGATGGCCGACCCCGCCCGCGGCAGCGTGCACCAGGACGGTCTCGCCCTCGGCGAGGCGCAGCGCCCTCAGGCCCTGCAGGGCGGTCAGCCCGGCCAGCGGCAGGCCGCCGGACTGCGCCCAGTCCAGCGCGGCCGGCTTGCGGGCCAGGGTGCGGACCGGGGCGGAGACCAGCTCGGCGTAGGTGCCGTGCTCGACGGTGTCCTTGCGGACGTAGCCGTACACCTCGTCGCCCGGGGCGAACTCGGTGACCCCGCCGCCGACCGCACGGACCACGCCGGCCAGGTCCCAGCCCATGACCAGCGGGAAGTGCGCGTCGAGGATGCCGTCCAGGGCGCCGTCCCGGATCTTCCAGTCCACCGGGTTCACCCCGACGGCCCGGGCCTCGACCAGGACGGAGTCGGGCCCGACCTTGGGATCGGGCAGGTCGGTGTACTCGACCACCTCGGGGCCGCCGTAGCGGTTGATCGCGATTGCCTTCATGGGCTCAGCCATACCCGCGGGCTTCGGGATATCGATTCGGCCACGCCGGACTGCCCCCGATCGGCGATCCGGCTCCGCCAGGGTCCATTCCGGCGAGCGGTTCTCGTCACATCGACAGGATGGCCATCGTCACTCTGACGCTAAGCGGTTAGAATAGATAGCGTCAGATAGACGAAAAGGCCCCACCGCTAGCTCGGCCGCACAGAAGGGCACCCGCCCGTGACCACCACCATCACCGAGACCCACGGCGTCGACCCCACTCCGACGCCGCTCGCTCTGCTGCTGCTCGGCCGCGAGGCCGACCCGAACAGCGAGCGCGGCGTCGAATGCCCCGGTGACCTCCCCCCGGCCTCCGACCCGAACCTCGTCGAGCGCGCCCGCGCGGCCAAGGCCGCGCTCGGCGACCGCGTCTTCATCCTCGGCCACCACTACCAGCGCGACGAGGTGATCGAGTTCGCCGACGTCACCGGCGACTCCTTCAAGCTCGCCCGCGACGCGGCGGCCCGCCCCGAGGCCGAGTACATCGTCTTCTGCGGCGTGCACTTCATGGCCGAGTCCGCGGACATCCTCACCAGCGAGCGGCAGCAGGTCGTCCTGCCGGACCTCGCGGCCGGCTGCTCGATGGCCGACATGGCCACCGCCGAGCAGGTCGCCGAGTGCTGGGACGTGCTGGCCGACGCCGGCATAGCCGACGTGACCGTCCCGGTCTCGTACATGAACTCCTCCGCCGACATCAAGGCCTTCACCGGCCGGCACGGCGGCCTCATCTGCACCTCCTCCAACGCCAAGCGCGCGCTGGAGTGGGCGTTCGAGCAGGGACAGAAGGTGCTCTTCCTGCCCGACCAGCACCTCGGCCGCAACACCGCGGTGCGGGACATGGGCTTCTCGCTGGACGACTGCGTGGTCTACAACCCGCACAAGCCGAACGGCGGCCTGACCGCCGAGCAGCTGCGGGACGCGAAGATGATCCTCTGGCGCGGCCACTGCTCGGTGCACGGCCGGTTCAGCCTGGACTCGGTGAACGACGTCCGCGAGCGGGTCCCCGGTGTGACCGTCCTGGTGCACCCCGAGTGCAAGCACGAGGTCGTCGCGGCCGCCGACATGGTGGGCTCGACCGAGTACATCATCAAGGCGCTGGACGCCGCCGAGCCCGGCTCCAAGTGGGCCATCGGCACCGAGCTGAACCTGGTCCGCCGCCTGGCCAAGGCGCACCCGGACAAGGAGATCGTCTTCCTGGACCGCACGGTCTGCTTCTGCTCGACCATGAACCGGATCGACCTGCCGCACCTGGTCTGGGCGCTGGAGTCGCTGGTCGAGGGCCGGGTGCCGAACGTGATCACCGTCGACCCGGAGACCGAGAAGCACGCCAAGGCGGCACTGGACCGGATGCTGGCCCTGCCGTAGCCCGACCCCCGCCCTTACCGGGCGAGTAACAGCGAAGGGCGGGCCCCCTCCCACC
>NZ_JBHVFE010000509.1:0-6184 GCF_042801945.1 Kitasatospora sp. NPDC057542 | reverse complement strand
GGGCGACGGCGCATTCAAGTCCGCCCGCTGGACAGCCCCCGACCGGATCACCGTCACCACCGACACCGGCGCCAAGGTCTACGCGGTCGACGCGGGGAGCGGCACGCCGACCGTGGTGGAGACCACCGGCAACGTGGCTTCCCTCACCGCGCGTTGACGCCGCGCGACCGGGCGGTGCGGGCCACGAGGTCGCCGGCGTACATGGGGTTGCGGTGCGCGGCCAGGTGGCCGGCGAAGTCGTCCCACCAGGGCGGGGTGGCGGCGAGTCGGCGGGCAGCCCCGGCGGCGCGGGCGGCCACGGCGTGCGCCGAGCGCTGGTAGCAGGTCTTGCACAGGCCTTTGATCCACTGGCCGTTGTGGCCGCATGCCTGGCAGGTGGGAGGCGGTGGGGCGGTCATTGGGTCGCGGGTGTGGCAGGGGTGGCAGTGATGGCTCGCGGCGTCCAGGACGCGGCGGCGGCCGCAGCGAGCACACGGGCCGATGGCAAGGCGGCCGGCCGCGCGGCGCTCGCAGGCCGCGCACCGGTTGGCAGTGGCACGCGCGCGGCCCTGCGGATACTGGTGAACGCCACCTTCGCTGTCCGGGACGAGATGTGGTGGGGTACCGGCACCGCGTGCGCCTCCGACAGTCGCAAATTCGGCGCCTGGCCCTCCACCCTGATGACCGCTGCGGCCTTGACCTTCCCTCGAAGATCGCCACCACCACATCGGCATCGGTGCGCCACTCTATCGCTCGCCAGATCCAGCGCGACCTAGAGCTCGCGCAGATAGGCGGCGCGGGGAGCCCGGCAGCAAAGCGGGCACAGGTTCCGGCGATCATGGAGTTGCGACGCTCTGTGATCACCTGGGGGGGCCTGTGCCCGTGCTGCCATCATGGCTGACCGACCCGCTCTGGGACCAATTCGCGGCCCTGCTGCCCGATCGCCCGACAGTCGATCCGCGCCATCCGCTCGGCTGCCACCGCCCGCGCATCAGCGACCGGATCGTGTTCGACAAGCTCCTACAGCTACTGCGGTTCGGCTGCTCCTACGAGGCAATCGCCGACACCACCTGCTCCGCGACCACCATCCGCAACCGCCGCGACGAGTGGATCGCGCTCGGCGTCTTCGCCCAGCTCAAGCAGGTCGCGCTGGAGTCCTACGATCGGGTCGTCGGGCTCGTACTCGACCAGATCGCCATCGACGGCTCCATCACCGAGGCCCCTGGCGGCGGCGAGGTCGCCAGGCGCTCACCGGTCGACCGCGGCAAACAGGGGCTGAAGCGCTCGGGCATGACGGATGGTTATGGAATCCCGCTCGGTATTGTCCTGGCTGGAGCGAACCGCCACGACTCCCCGCTGCTCGCCCCGACCTTGGGCCTACTGGACGATCTCGGACCACTGCCCGACGTCATCACCGTCCATCTGGATGCCGGTTACGACTCGGACAAGACCCGCACCGAACTCGCCGCCCACCACCTGCACGGCCGCATCGCGCGCAAGGGCGAGAAGGCACCGATCCAGGCCAGTCAGCGGTGGTACGTCGAGCGCACTCACGCCTGGCAGAACGCCTTCCACCGCCTCGCCCGCTGCTACGAACGCCGCAAAACCGTCGTCAACGCCTTCTTCGACCTCGCCGACACGATCATCACGGTCCGCAGCCTCATCCGCCGAGCCTGGACCACTCACCGCTGGGACAAGCGACCAAACCGCCGCCGATGAGCACACCCATTTGCGGGAGCTCTTACTCCACGTCAGCCACGGCGCAGGCGATGTTGTCCGGGGCCCCTGCGCGGCGGGCGAGGGTGACCAGATCGCGGACCGCCACGTCCGGGTCGTCCGCGGCGACCAGCGCCGCGCGGATGTCCGGGTCGGGCAGCACGGCCGAGAGGCCGTCGGAGCAGAGCAGGTAGCGGTCCCCCGCCCGGCTCTCGCGCAGCGACAGATCGGCGTCGCTGCCCTCCCGGCCGTCCAGCGCACGCGTGAGCAGCGAACGCTGCGGATGCGCCGCCGCCTCGTCCTCCGTGAGGCGGCCCTCGTCTATCAGGGTGCGGACGAGGGAGTGGTCGGTGGTGATGCGGAACAGTTCGCCAGCGCGCAACAGGTAGGCGCGGGAGTCGCCGACGTGGGCGAGGTTGAGCTCGGAGCCGGTCCACAGCAGTGCGGTGAGCGTCGAGCCGGAGGCGCCCAGCTCCGCCATGCGGCGGTTCGCCGCGGCCACCGACTCCGCGAGAGCGGTGCGCACGTCGGCGGCCGGCCGGTCCGTCAGGGCCTTCAGCGCGTCGACGGCCAGGACGCTGGCTCGCAGTGGTCATGTTCGCGGGGTCCTTCCCGTTCAGGTGGTCCGCGAGGAAGAGGGCCAGTCGGCGCCGGGACTCGGTGTCGTGCTCGACCTGTGCCCAGTAGGCGGTGACCGCGGCCGCCGCCGCGGCGGGCGGCAGCGCGCAGACCGCGGTGATCCGGGCCAGCGGCATGCCGAGCAGTCGCAGCCACGAGACGAGCCGGGCCTGTTCCAACTGGGCCGGTTCGTAGTACCGGTAGCCGGACGCCGGGTCGACCTGCGCCGGGCGCAGCAGGCCGAGCTCGTCGTAGAGCCGCAGCGCCTTGGGCGTGAGCTCGGCCCGGCGCGCGTGTCGCCCCGCATGTGGCTCGCTCCGGACGGTCAGCCGGACGATGTCTCGACTGTCACTCCGACGGAATGGTGTCGGAGCCGGGAAGCTACAAGTTCCATCTCGACGAACGTGCCCACGAGGCCGGTCGTCTTCAACTCGTCCGCCATAGCCCGTGCTTGTACCAGTGACAGGCCGTGCACCTCTCGAAGAGCGCGAAGAACGGGCACTGCACTCGCCTCGGGCTCTGTCAGCCGGAGCCGGGCGGGTCCGTATTCCGCCAGGAGGGCCTGGCGGATCTCCTCCGGAGTCGCGTCGCCGTAGTCCTGGTCGCACCAGGCGACAGGGCAGGACTGGCAGGCCCCCTCGGTTCCCCACCACAGACGTCCACCTTCGATGGACTGGCCGGTGTCGAGTATCAGCACACCGCCGCAGGCCTCGCATCGTGTCGTGATCTCCACGCCCTGGCTTGTCACCGTGCTCCTCATCGTCGGACCTTGCCCCGGATGGTGCCGTAACAGCGTCCCTCCGTCGACCGCGTATCCTCGTTGGCCTCCCGGGTTGGCTGCGAGAACAGCTGCAGTCGCGATGCCGGCGCATCAGCTTCTCAGCCCGGGGCGGGCGGCCCCGCGGGTGGACGGAGCCGTAGGAGCCGGGGGTTGACCAGGCGGCCCAGGCCGACATCGCGGCTCGCGCCAGGTTGCGGGCACGACCGCCCCGATCGCGCCCTCGCACGGGTCGTATGCGAGCGGTGCTCAGTCGTGGATCTCCCAGGCTCTGCACGGTAGCCAGTGGGAAAGGTCTCCGAGTGCCTCGGCAGGGAAGGACACCGGCCGGGTGAGGAGGCGGTCGCCCTCCGGCTGAACGTTGATCACCACACCCAGGGAGTTCGAGCAGGGCACACCCGCGCTCATGTAGGAGAGCTCGTCGGGCCGGGTCTCCGCCCGTTCCAGCATCCACTGTTCCAGCGCGGAGGGCGCCCGGCCGACGAGCGCGATGCCGTCGGCGGTGACCTGCGGTCCACACAGGGCGTCGACCGCGATGCCGGACAGCCGCCCGTCCCGATAGTAGACGTGCAGGCCGAACTCCCGGCACCGGCCCTCGGTGACACTCCAGGTGTTGTCGTGCCGTCCGCCGGCCCAAGTACGGTGCTCGGCATCCGTGGTGACACCACGCAGGGCGTCCGTCACCTCGTCGGCGCTCATGCTGAAGCGCAACGGTCCCGCGGCCGTGAACGGCTCCAGCGTCCACTGCTGACGTTCCTCGTCCGGCCGGACATGCCACCATCCCTTAAACATGATCAACACTCTGCCCGTCGCCCCTGACAGCCACCGGCACGGAACGGGGGCACGGAGCCGGGGGCCTGCCCGACCTCGTCCGCGTGAAGACCGCCGAGAACCACGGGCAGTGCGGCACACCCCCGCGCCCGAGGGCACAGAAGCCCCTCGGGCGAGGAACCGGACAGCGCGGAGACGGGACCGGCGGTCATACACACCAGCCCACTCCCCCACCACGGCCAGCGCACAGGAATGAGCAACCCCACACCAGCCGAGGGGCGCTCCTGGCGCCTCACGGTCGACGGCGACGGCGCCCGGACCACCCGTCTGCCCGCCGCCACCGGCGGCGAGGGCCCGGACGCAGCCGGCGTCTCCGCCCACGCCACGGCCGGGGAACTGGTCCTCTTCCTCTACGACCGCATTACGGCGGACTCCGTACGGATCGACGGCGACGCCGGGCTGTTCGACCTGCTCCGCGCCTGGGAGCCGGAGGAGTAGGACGTCACGGGGCACCGGCTGCGGAGCCCCCGCCCGGGGCGGGCACGACGCCCGTGTCCGCTCCGGCCCGCGGTCCATGACGTCGCCTACGTGCCCGGCGCGCCGTTCTTCGCGGACCAGGTCGACCTGGCGACCCTGCGGCTCTCGTTCACCGGACACCCCTCCGGGACGATCAGGGAAGGGCTGACACGCCTCGCCGAAGTCTTCAAGTGACCGTCGTGGCTCGCCGACGCCCGGCAACGGCGAGGGTGTGCTCCCGTTCTGACGGTGTGCTCCCGTTCTTGGGAACGCTCGTGCGCAAGCAGCCGTCACCTACAATGCGGCCATGACTGGCTTACTACGCCTACGGGTTGCGCGAGGAGCTTCCTTACCCGGTGACACGCCTCGACGACTGGGAACCATGACAGCCGTAGCACTCGCGCTGCTGGCGTCGGATTTCATCACCAAACAGATAGCACTGACACATTTCTCAGGGACCGATCCGACAGAGGCACTCGGTGGGCTTCTGAAATTCACGTTGGTCTTCAATTCGGGTGGAGCATTCTCCATCGGCGAGGGGGAGACATGGTTCTTCACCACGGTGAAGATGATGGTCATCGTCCTCATGCTGATGGTGTCGCCCCGAATCCGCACCCCCCTCTGGGCGGTCTCCTTCGGCCTGGTCATCGCCGGGGCGGCCGGAAATCTCGTCGACCGGCTGTTCCGGGCCCCCTCTCCGTGGGAGGGACGCGTCGTGGACTGGATCCAACTGCCGCACTGGCCGGTCTTCAACCTCGCCGACTGTGGCGTGGTGTGCGGCAGCGCCCTGGTGATGTGGGCCTCGGCACGCGGCATCCGCCTGGACGGCACGCGCGCGTCCGAGGCGCCGACCGAGCCGGGCGGAACGGAGCAGACCGCTGAGGGGAGGGACCAGTAGGGCAATGGGCCTTCCGGCCCAGCCGTACCGATGCCGGACGGGCACGGGCCCGGAGCCATACGGGCACCGGCCCGGAGTCCTACGGGCTGAGGAGTGGCCCCTTCGGCGGCTGCGACGGGCCGGGCGGACGCGGGTCCGGGTATGCGGTCGGCGGCCGGCTGGTCCTGACCTCCGCCCACGTCACCGGCCCCACCGGCACCAGGGTGAAGGTCTTCCACCCGGCCGGCAGCGGCACCGCGACCGGAACCGTAGTGTTGGCCGGCACCTCCGGTGGGCGTGACGACGCGGCGCTCGTGCTCGTCGACGACTCCCCGCACTGGCAGCCGCCTGCCGCTCCCGTTCACTGGGGGCGGCCGGACACCACCCGCCCCGGCGCTCCGTGCGAGACCCGGGGCGTCCCCGACAAGGCCCAGCGCCCCGACCACCCCATCGAGGCCTCGCACCTCCACGGTGAGGTGAACCCGGGCAGCGGCTTCGTCGGCAACCTGGCTTTGCTCACGAGTCATGGCTCTGGCTCAACTTCTGGATGCTGTTGGTGATCTTCACTGGTGAGAGTGAGGTTGTAGTCGATCGGCTGCTGCTGAGTGTGTCTGCCTGGTGTTCTGGTCTGGAGGTTCGGGCTGGTCGAAGGGTGGGCTGCGGTGGTGATGGGTTCCTGGTCCGGGCGAGAGATCCCGCCGCTGACCGCGCGTATGGCTCGGGCGAGCAATCCCCGTGGCACGGCGGCGATGTGGGTGCGGGCGAGCACCGGGCTGTCGCCGCCAGCATGCTCGGAGCCGTCCCCGAGCCCCGGATCGCCACCGGCCGGCCGGGGCGGGAATCTCGGAGAGCTTTTTTCTAGGCCGCGGACCAGAGCCGGGACGCGGCGTAGCTGCGCCCTGGCCGCCAGCGTTCCGCCGACCCCGCCG
>NZ_JBHVFE010000508.1:0-6200 GCF_042801945.1 Kitasatospora sp. NPDC057542 | reverse complement strand
GGCCCCACACCGGGGAGCCGCCCCTCGCGCGTATGCCGCGGCTCTTGAACCGCGGTGCCCGGAGATAACAACTCGCGCGCACCTCCCCAGGTGGCCGAGGATTGCACCGTAGGGTTGTGGGCATGCCGGGTGATGGCGCACCAGCGCGCCACCCGGGCAGAAGGACCCGAACCCCCGCGGGACGAAGGCTTCAAACGGAAGCCGCCCGCATCCGAGAGAGCGTCCAGACGCGGACCGCCCTTCCCGGCCCGGCAGCCGTGAGGCGCCGGTCCTCGGTAGTGGCCGTCGGAACCCCCGCAGACCGAGCGGGGCACTCCGGAGGCTTCGATCGAAGACCGGCCCGACTGCCGCCCTCCCTGACGAGGGCCCGGGGCCCACCGCAGGCAGTGCGCGGGGACGCTCTCCCGGAGACGTACGAAAGAGGAGATCTTCCAGGTGGAAGAGAACGTGTTCTACGCCGAGGCCGTGATCGACAACGGTTCCTTCGGCACCCGTACCATCCGCTTCGAGACCGGCCGTCTGGCCCGTCAGGCCGCCGGCTCCGCCGTGGCCTACCTGGACGACGACACCATGGTGCTGTCGGCCACCAGCGCGTCCAAGCAGCCGAAGGAGCACTTCGACTTCTTCCCGCTGACCGTGGACGTCGAGGAGCGGATGTACGCCGCCGGCCGCATCCCCGGCTCGTTCTTCCGTCGCGAGGGCCGGCCCTCCGAGGACGCGATCCTCACCTGCCGCCTGATCGACCGCCCGCTGCGCCCGTCCTTCGTCAAGGGCCTGCGCAACGAGGTCCAGGTCGTCGTCACCGTGATGGCGCTCAACCCCGACCACCTGTACGACGTGGTCGCCATCAACGCCGCCTCCGCCTCCACCCAGCTGGCGGGCCTGCCGTTCTCCGGCCCGATCGGCGGCGTGCGCGTCGCGCTGATCAACGGCCAGTGGGTCGCCTTCCCGACCCACAGCGAGCTGGAGTCGGCCGTCTTCGACATGGTCGTCGCCGGTCGCGTCCTGCCGGACGGCGACGTCGCGATCATGATGGTCGAGGCCGAGGCCACCGACAAGACCATCAAGCTGGTCGAGGGCGGCGCCGACGCGCCGACCGAGGAGATCGTCGCCTCCGGCCTGGAGGCCGCGAAGCCGTTCATCAAGGTCCTGTGCGCCGCGCAGTCGCAGCTGGCCGCCCAGGCCGCCAAGCCGACCGGCGAGTTCCCGGTCTTCCTGGACTACCAGGACGACGTCCTCGCCGCGCTGACCGCCGCCGTCAAGGACGAGCTCGCCCAGGCCCTGACCATCCCGGGCAAGCAGGAGCGCAACAACGAGCTGGACCGCGTCAAGGCGCTGGCCGCCGAGAAGCTGCTGCCCGAGTTCGAGGGCCGCGAGAAGGAGATCAGCGCCGCCTACAACGCGCTGACCAAGAAGATCGTCCGCGAGCGCGTCATCAAGGACAAGGTCCGCATCGACGGTCGCGGCGTCACCGACATCCGCACCCTGGCCGCCGAGGTCGAGGCCATCCCGCGGGTGCACGGCTCGGCCCTGTTCGAGCGCGGCGAGACCCAGATCCTGGGTGTCACCACGCTGAACATGCTGCGCATGGAGCAGCAGCTGGACACGCTCTCCCCGGAGACGCGCCGCCGCTACATGCACAACTACAACTTCCCGCCGTACTCCGTCGGTGAGACCGGCCGCGTGGGCTCGCCCAAGCGCCGCGAGATCGGCCACGGCGCGCTGGCCGAGCGCGCCCTGCTGCCGGTGCTGCCGACCCGCGAGGAGTTCCCGTACGCCATCCGCCAGGTCTCCGAGGCGCTCGGCTCCAACGGCTCCACCTCGATGGGCTCGGTCTGCGCCTCGACCATGTCGCTGCTGAACGCCGGTGTGCCGCTGAAGGCCGCCGTCGCCGGCATCGCCATGGGCCTGATCTCCCAGGAGATCGACGGCGAGACCCACTACGTCACGCTGACCGACATCCTCGGCGCCGAGGACGCGTACGGCGACATGGACTTCAAGGTCGCCGGTACCCGCAACTTCATCACCGCCCTCCAGCTGGACACCAAGCTGAACGGCATCCCGGCGTCGGTGCTCGCCGCCGCGCTGAAGCAGGCCAAGGACGCCCGCCTGCACATCCTCGACGTGATGAACGAGGCCATCGACTCGCCCGACGAGATGTCCCCGAACGCGCCGCGCATCATCACCATCAAGATCCCGGTGGACAAGATCGGTGAGGTCATCGGCCCCAAGGGCAAGATGATCAACCAGATCCAGGAGGACACCGGCGCCGAGATCACGATCGAGGACGACGGCACCATCTACATCGGTGCCGCCGACGGCCCGGCCGCCGAGGCCGCCCGCACCACGATCAACCAGATCGCCAACCCGACCATGCCGGAGGTCGGCGAGCGCTACCTGGGCACCGTGGTCAAGACCACGACGTTCGGCGCGTTCGTGTCGCTGATGCCGGGCAAGGACGGCCTGCTGCACATCTCGCAGATCCGCAAGCTGGCCGGCGGCAAGCGCGTGGAGAACGTCGAGGACGTCCTCGGCGTCGGCGCCAAGGTCCAGGTCGAGATCGCCGAGATCGACCCGCGCGGCAAGCTCTCCCTGATCCCGGTCATCGAGGGCGAGGAGGGCGGCGAGGCCGCTTCCGAGTGAAGCGCCGCTAGCTGACCCCGCGGCCCGTACGCCTCACACGGCGTGCGGGCCGCACCCAGTTGTCCACATGCTTACGTCCGCACGTGCCTTCCCACGTGCGTCTCCCCTGGAGGTACCCCCCGTGGCGCAGGCCCCGGCGGTAAAGCAGCGCCCCGGCACCACCCGGACCCTGCTCAAGGGCGTCGACGGCGCCGGCACGGTGCGCCGCACCGTCCTCCCCGGCGGCCTTCGGGTCGTCACCGAGACCCTGCCGACGGTGCGCTCCGCGACCTTCGGCATCTGGGTCGGCGTCGGCTCGCGGGACGAGACCCCGCAGCTCAACGGCGCCACCCACTACCTGGAGCACCTGCTCTTCAAGGGCACCGAGCGGCGCAGCGCGCTGGACATCTCGGCCGCCCTGGACGCGGTCGGCGGCGAGATGAACGCCTTCACCGCGAAGGAGAACACCTGCTACTACGCCCGGGTCCTGGACACCGACCTGCCGCTGGCCATCGACGTGGTCTGCGACATGCTCACCGGCTCGCTGATCCGCACCGAGGACGTGGAGGCCGAGCGCGGCGTCATCCTGGAGGAGATGGCGATGGCCGAGGACGACCCGGGCGACGTGGTGCACGACCTGTTCGCCAAGGTGATCTTCGGCAGCGGCCCGCTCGGCCGCCCGATCCTCGGCACCCAGGAGACCATCAGGACGCTCACCCGGGACCAGATCGCCGGCTTCTACCGTCGCCGCTACCGGCCCGAGCAGCTGGTCGTCGCCGCGGCCGGCAACCTCGACCACCGCAAGGTGGTCAAGCAGGTCGAGCAGGCCTTCGCGCCGGTGCTGGAGGCCTCCACCGCGGCGCCTGCCGAGGCCCGCCGCGGGGTCAGGGCACTGCGCACGGCCGGCAAGGTGGAGGTGCTCAACCGCTCCACGGAGCAGGCCCACCTGGTGCTGGGCGTGCCCGGGGTGCCGCGGCACGACGAGCGCCGCTGGGCGATGGGCGTGCTGAACGCGGCCCTCGGCGGCGGGATGAGCTCCCGGCTCTTCCAGGAGGTCCGCGAGAAGCGGGGCCTGGCGTACTCGGTCTACTCGTACTCCTCGTCCTACGCGGACAGCGGCCTGTTCGGCATCTACGCCGGCTGCCAGCCCAAGCGGGTCGAGGAGGTGCTGCGGATCTGCCGGGCCGAGCTGGCCAAGGTGGTCGAGGAGGGCATCACCGAGGAGGAGCTGCAGCGCGCGATCGGCCAGATCTCCGGCTCCACCGTGCTCGGCATGGAGGACACCGGCTCGCTGATGAACCGGATCGGCAAGGCCGAACTCAGCTACGGGCACCACCTGTCGGTGGACGACATGCTGGAGCGGATCGCCGCGGTGACCCTGGAGGACGTCCACGAGGTGGCGCGTGATGTGCTGGGCGCGTACCGGCCGTCGCTCGCCCTGATCGGCCCGGTCAACGACAAGCGGGCCGCCAAGCTCGCCGATCTGCTGGTGTGAGAGGACATTCGCTATGACGCTGCGTGTCGCCGTGATCGGCGCCAAGGGACGGATCGGCTCCGAGGCGGTCAGGGCGGTGGAGGCTGCTCCGGACATGGAGCTGGTCGCCGCCCTCGGCCGCGGGTCGAAGCTGGAGGAGCTGACCGAGGCGGGCGCCCAGGTGGCCGTCGAGCTGACCCACCCCGACGCGGTGATGGGCAACCTCGACTACTGCGTGCGCAACGGCATCCACGTGGTCACCGGCACCACCGGCTGGACGGACGAGCGGCTCGCCACCGTCCGCAGCCGGCTGGCCGAGGCCCCCGAGCTCGGCCTGCTGATCGCGCCGAACTTCTCCATCGGCGCCATCCTCGGCATGAAGTTCTCCCAGATCGCCGCCCGGTACTTCGAGTCGGTCGAGGTGGTCGAGCTGCACCACGACCGGAAGGCCGACGCTCCCAGCGGTACCGCCACCCGCACCGCCCAGCTGATCGCGGCCGCCCGGGCCGAGGCCGGCCGGCCGCCGCAGCAGGACCCGACCACCCACAGCCTGCCCGGCGCGCGCGGTGCCGACGTGGACGGGGTGCCGGTGCACGCGGTGCGGCTGCGCGGCCTGCTCGCCCACCAGCAGGTGATGTTCGGCGACACCGGCGAGACGCTCACCATCCGGCACGACTCGCTGCACCACAGCAGCTTCATGCCGGGCATCCTGCTGGGCGTGCGCAAGGTCGTCGAGACCCCGGGGCTGACCTTCGGCCTCGAACACTTCCTGGACCTGTGACCGCATTGATCTCCAGGAGTGCGTCATGACGTCTCGTACCGGCTTCTTCGTCCTGTCCGGCGTGCTGCTGCTGGTCGCCCTGGTCTGCGTGGGCGAGGGCGTCCAGCTGATCGCGACCGGCAAGCCGCTCGGCATCGGCATCGGGATCTGCGCCTTCGTGATCCCGGTGATCGGCGTCTGGTTCCTGCGCCAGACCGTCCGCTTCGGCCGGGACAGCGAGCGGCTGGCCCGTGAGCTGGAGGCCGAGGGCGGCCTTCCGGTGGACGAGCTGAAGCGCAGCAAGGGCGGGCGGATCGACCGGGCCTCGGCCGACGCGGTGTTCGCCCGCCGCCAGACCGAGGCACAGGCCGCGCCGGGCGACTGGCGGGTCTGGTTCCGCCTCGCCGTGGCCTACGCCGACGCCGGCGACACCCCGCGCGCCCGCAAGACCATGCAGCACGCCATCAAGCTGCACAGCACCGAACCCGCAAGGAGTAACGCGTGAGCGACGAACCGACGGCCCCCAGCTTCCGCAGCGACGTGACGGTGGAGCTGGTCCGCAGCGCCGCCGCCGACTCGGACGTCATCTGGGCGGCCCGGGTCTCGACCGCGGGCGAGCAGTCCCTCGAAGCCCTCCAGCAGGACCCGGAGAAGTCCAAGGGCCTGATCAACTTCCTGATGCGCGACCGGCACGGCACGCCGTTCGAGCACAACTCGATGACCTTCTTCATCAGCGCGCCGATCTTCGTGTTCCGGGAGTTCCACCGGCACCGCAGCGGCTGGTCGTACA
Source organism: Kitasatospora sp. NPDC057542 (assembly GCF_042801945.1). Classification (NCBI taxonomy): domain Bacteria; kingdom Bacillati; phylum Actinomycetota; class Actinomycetes; order Kitasatosporales; family Streptomycetaceae; genus Kitasatospora; species Kitasatospora sp. NPDC057542. Next base: position 554 of record NZ_JBHVFE010000508.1, on the reverse strand, counting down.
ACGAGGAGTCCGGCCGCTACCGCGAGCTCCAGCCGGTCTTCTACGTGCCGGGCGAGGAGCGCAAGCTGGTCCAGCAGGGCCGCCCCGGCAAGTACGAGTTCCACGAGGGCACGCCCGAGCAGCACAGGACCACCACGGAGGCGATGGAGGCCGCGTACCGCGAGTCCTACGCCCGCTACCAGGAGATGCTGGCCGCCGGGGTGGCCCGCGAGGTGGCCCGCGCGGTGCTGCCGGTGGGCCTGTTCTCCTCGATGTACGCGACCTGCAACTCGCGCTCGCTGATGCACTTCCTGTCGCTGCGCACCAGGCGGGAGAACTCGGCGGTGCCGTCCTTCCCACAGCGCGAGATCGAGATGGTCGCCGAGCAGATGGAGGAGCAGTGGGCCCAGCTCATGCCGCTCACCCATGCGGCTTTCGAGAAGCACGGCCGAGTCGCCCCCTGACCTGGGACGACAGGCATATGGGCAGAGTGTCTGGCATGTCTGGATTGCGGCTTTTCTAGCCGCTCCCTACATTCGTGAACACGGATTCCGGTGCTGCCCGAACCCCCGAGC
>NZ_JBHVFE010000507.1:0-6224 GCF_042801945.1 Kitasatospora sp. NPDC057542 | reverse complement strand
GACCGGCGGGGCGTCGGCGACGGCCTCCGGCGCGGGGGCGCCGTGCGCGTGCCCGCCGCACGGCCCGCAGCCGCCGCCGCTGCCGCCGCTGCCGCAGGCCGAGGCCGCGGTGCCGCAGCCGCCGGCGGCCTGGGCCGCCTCGGCGACGTCCGCGCGGTGGCGCGGCAGGGTGGCCTCGCCGGCGCCCTCGACCTCGAAGCCGGCGTCCTTGATCATGTCGAGGTCGGCCTGCCCGGCCTGGCCCTCGCTGGTCAGGTAGTCGCCGAGGAAGATGGAGTTGGCGATGTGCAGGCCGAGCGGCTGCATCGAGCGCAGGTGCACCTCGCGCCCGCCCGCGATCCGCACCTCGGTGTCCGGGTTGACGAAGCGGACCATCGCCAGGATGCGCAGGCAGCGCTGCGGGGTGAGGTTCCACTCCTGGGCGAGCGGGGTGCCCTCGAACGGGATCAGGAAGTTGACCGGGACGGAGTCCGAACCCAGCTCGCGCAGCGCGAAGACGACGTCGACCAGGTCCTCGTCGCTCTCGCCCATGCCGGCGATCAGGCCGGAGCAGGCGGACAGGCCCGCGCCGTGCGCCTTCTGCACGGTGTCCACCCGGTCCGCGTAGGTGTGGGTGGTGGCGATGTCGCCGTAGGTGCCCTCGGAGGTGTTGAGGTTGTGGTTGTAGGCGTCGGCGCCCGCCGCCTTGAGCCGCTCCGCCTGGTTGTCGGAGAGCAGGCCGAGGCAGACGCAGATCTCGACCTCGGGGTCCGCGTCCTTGATGGCGGCCATGGTGTCGGTGACCCGGTCGATGTCGCGGTCCGTCGGGCCGCGGCCGCTGGCGACCAGGCAGACCCGCTTGGCGCCGCCGGCCACCCCGGCACGGGCGGCCTCGGCGGCCTGGTCCGGCTTGAGCCAGGTGTACTTGAGGATCTCGGCCTTGGACCCGAGCCGCTGCGAGCAGTACGAGCAGTCCTCCGGGCAGAGCCCGCTCTTCAGGTTCACCAGGTAGTTGAGCTTGACCCGGCGGCCGAACCAGCGGCGGCGCACCTTGCCGGCCGCGGCGACCACGTCGAGCAGCTCGTCGTCGGTGGTGGCGAGGACGGCCAGGGCCTCCTCGCGGGTCGGGACTTCGCCGCGCAGGCCCTTGGCGGTGAGGGTATCGAGCAGATCCATGGGGCGATCCTGCCTGGTCGTGATCGAGCGGCGCCAGAGCAAACCCGCCAGAAGATCGGTGTGAGGATGTGCCGATTGCCACAGTGTCGAAGGTCACGGCTCCGCCGCTGGTCACGCGCTTGACGCGGGGCCGGGCCGCCGGTTACCGACGGGTAGCGGCCGACCCCGGCAACCGGTGATCCACAACCCCCGACCCCGTGATCCACGCCACCCGGGGGGTGCTTAGAATCTGCGCCATGACCACGCAGGGGGAGCGCACCCCGACTCCGGGAGAAAGCCGGGAAGGCCGGGCAGGGCAGCGGGTCGGCGGGGGCGCCGACGCCGACGGGGGGAAGGAGCGCAGGCGGGGCCGTAGACTGACGGGCCGTCGCGCGGCCGGCTGGATCGTCGTGGTCGGAGTGGTCGCGGCCGGCGGATGGATCATCACCCGCCCGATGCCCGGCGACTACATACCCGGGCTCGGCCCGTCCACCAAGGACGCGTCCGGAACGCCGCGCGTGGTGGGCTCCCCGCCGCCGCTCACCGACCCCGAGGCCCTCAACGTCGACAACATCTTCCCCGCCCAACGACCGGTCGAGGTCGGCACCTTCAAGGCGCGGCGCAACGGCGTCCGGCAGGGCGAGAACTGCGTCGAGGTGCTCCAGGACCGCACCCAGGACCCGCTGAAGGACACCGGCTGCCAGGGCTACCTGACCGTCAGCTTCACCGGCCAGGACCGCCCGGTGCTCAGCAGTGTCACCTTGCTGCGCTTCCCCGACCAGCCCTCCGCCGCCAAGGCCGCCGACGCCCTGCGGGCCAAGCCCGGCGCGGTCGCCTTCATCCTCGCCGACGCCTCCACCGCCCCCACGCAGCCCCCCGGCGGCGTCAAGCCGGGCGGCGAGCCGCGGATCGAGGTGGTCGGGCACTACGTGACGGTCGCCAGTTCACGCCCGGGCGACGGCCGCCCGGCGGCCTCCACCGCGAGCGGCACCGGGACGCCGGCCGTGCCGGCCCCGACGTCCACCGGCACGGGGCCCAGCACCGAACAGACCCTGGACGAGGCCACCCGGGCGCTCTCCTACGCGGCGGGCTCGCCGTTCGTCTGGATCTGACGACCCCGTGGCGGCGCCGTGGCGGTGCTGTGGCTTCGACGCCTCCCCCGGACGCGTCGGATCCCCCCGGAGGCCTTGCTCCCGGGGGGATCCGACGGACCGTGGGCTCCGGCTCAGCCGCCGAGCCGGTCCACCGAGGTCACCCGCAGCACCGCCCGGCCCTCCTCGTCCGAGCCGTACAGGTCGACCTCGGCGCTGATGCCCCAGTCGTGGTCGCCCTCCGGGTCGTCGAAGATCTGCCGGACGCGCCAGGCGGAGTCCTCCTCCTCGATGATCAGCATCTTCGGGCCGCGCGCGTCCGGGCCGGTGCCGAGGTCGTCGTACTCCTCCCAGTACCCGTCCATGGCGTCCGCCCAGCGGTCCGCGTCCCAGCCGTACTCGCCGTCCAGCTCGCCGAGCTCCTCGTAGTGCTCCAGCGCGCACAGCTCGACCCGGCGGAACATCTCGTTGCGCACCAGGACGCGGAAGGCGCGGGCGTTGGCCGTGACCGGCGCAGGCTTGTCGTCCAGCCGCACCTCGGCGGCCTGCGGCTCGGTCGGGTTGGCCAGCTGCTCCCACTCGTCCAGCAGGCTGGAGTCGACCTGGCGGACCAGCTCGCCGAGCCAGGCGATGACGTCCTTGAGGTCGTCGGTCTTCACGTCCTCGGGGACGGTCTGCTCCAGCGCCTTGAACGCGCCGGCCAGGTAGCGCAGCACGATGCCCTCGGTACGGGCCAGCTCGTAGAAGCCGACGTAGTCCGAGAAGGTCATGGCCCGCTCGTACAGGTCGCGGACCACCGACTTCGGCTGCAGCCGGTGGTCACCGATCCACGGGTGCGCCCGGCGGTACACCTCGTAGGCGTGGGTGAGCAGCTCCTCCAGCGGCTTCGGGTAGGTGATCTCCTGGAGCCGCTCCATCCGCTCCTCGTACTCGATGCCGTCCCGCTTCATCTCGCCGACGGCCTCGCCGCGCGCCTTGTTCTGCTGCGAGGCGAGGATCTGGCGCGGGTCGTCGAGGGTCGCCTCGACGACCGAGACCACGTCCATCGCGTACGAGGGCGAGGCCGGGTCGAGCAGCTCGAAGGCGGCCAGCGCGAAGGTGGACAACGGCTGGTTGAGCGCGAAGTTCTCCTGGAGGTCCAGGGTGAGCCGGACGATCCGGCCCTCGGCGTCCGGCTCCGGCAGCCGCTCCACCACGCTGCCCTCCAGCAGCGAGCGGTAGATGGCGATCGCGGTGCGGATGTGCCGGCGCTGCGCGGCCTTGTCCTCGTGGTTGTCGGTCAGCAGCTTGCGCATCGCCTCGAAGGCGTTGCCCGGGCGGCCGATCACCGACAGCAGCATCGCGTGGCTCACCTTGAACCGGGAGACCAGCGGCTCCGGGTCGGCGGCGATCAGCTTGTCGAAGGTCTCCTCGGTCCAGCCGACGAAGCCCTCCGGGGCCTTCTTGCGCACCACCTTGCGCTTCTTCTTCGGGTCGTCCCCGGCCTTGGCGATCGCCTTGTCGTTCTCGATCACGTGCTCCGGCGCCTGCGCCACCACCTGGCCGACGGTGTCGAAGCCGGCCCGGCCGGCCCGGCCGGCGATCTGGTGGAACTCGCGGGCGCGCAGGATGCGCACCCGGGTGCCGTCGTACTTGGACAGGGCCGTGAACAGCACCGTGCGGATCGGCACATTGACACCGACGCCGAGCGTGTCGGTGCCGCAGATGACCTTCAACAGGCCCGCCTGGGCGAGCCGTTCCACCAGCCGGCGGTACTTCGGCAGCATGCCCGCGTGGTGCACGCCGATGCCGTGGCGCACGTAGCGGGACAGGTTGCGGCCGAACTTGGTGGTGAAGCGGAAGTTGCCGATCAGGTCGGCGATGGCCCCCTTCTCCGCCTTCGAGCACATGTTGATGCTCATCAGCGACTGGGCCCGCTCCACCGCCTCCTTCTGGGTGAAGTGCACGACGTAGACCGGCGCCTGGCCGGTCTGCAGCAACTCCTCCAGGGTGTCGTGCAGCGAGGTGCGCCGGTACTCGTAGAACAGCGGCACCGGGCGGGTCGCGTTGCGCACCACCGTGGTCGGCCGGCCGGTGCGGCGGGTCAGGTCCTCCTCGAAGCGGCGGACGTCGCCGAGCGTCGCGGACATCAGCAGGAACTGCGCCTGCGGCAGCTCCAGCAGCGGGATCTGCCAGGCCCAGCCGCGGTCCTGCTCGGCGTAGAAGTGGAACTCGTCCATGACGACCTGGCCGATGTCCGCCCGGGTGCCGTCGCGCAGCGCGATCTGGGCGAGCACCTCGGCGGTGCAGCAGATGATCGGCGCGGTCGGGTTCACGCTCGCGTCGCCGGTCATCATGCCGACCTGCTCGGTGCCGAACATCTTCACCAGGTCGAAGAACTTCTCCGAGACCAGGGCCTTGATCGGGGCGGTGTAGAAGGTCCGCTGCCCCTCGGCGAGGGCCGCGAAGTGCGCCCCCGCCGCCACCAGGCTCTTGCCCGACCCGGTCGGCGTCGCCAGGATCACGTTGTTCCCCGACACCAGCTCGATCAGCGCCTCCTCCTGCGCCGGGTACAGCGTGATCCCCCGCTCCTCCGCCCAGGCTGCGAACGTCTCGTACAGCGCGTCGGGGGTGGCGGGCTTCGGCATCAGATCAAGGAGGGTCACGCGGCTATCTTGCCTGCTCGCCGCCACCCCGGGCAAAGCCCGGGGCCGCGGAGGGCGGGTCAGGAGGGCACTAGAACGGTGCGGCAGGTGCCTGAGCGGCCAGCTGCGGAGCGTTCGTGCAGCCCTGGGCGCGGACGGCTTCCTTCGCGGTGCGCAGAGCAGCGTCCATCCGGATCCGGTGGACCTCGGTGGCGGGGGTGTCGGTGGATCCGCGGCTACCGGTGATCGTGATCAGGCGGTACGGGAAGCTGGTGGGCCGCCCGTCCGCCTCCACGTACTCGCAGTGGAGCAGCAGCTGCACCGTGCCCTCGTGGAACAGCCAGCCCTGGGCCGCCGGGCCGAAGTCCAGCGACGCGGGGACGACCGGCTGCCAGCCGGCCGCCTCCGCCTTGGTCTTCGCCTGCCGGAACTTCTCGTCGCGCCGACTGGTACTGATGTCGGCGAGCACCTCGGAGGTGCCGCCGCGCTTGCGGGTGACGGTGCAGGAAGGGGCGAGGGAACGGATGTCGAGGTCGCCGAACGACACCTTGGTCTGCCGGACGGAGGCCCCGTTGCCCCTGCCGGTCAGCGCGGCCAGGTCGTCGTGCGTGAACGCGTTCCAGCAGGCGCTCTGCGGGACGTCGGCGGGCGGTGCCGACCGGTTCCAATACCAGAGCCCGCCGCCGGCGACGACCACCGCCGCACCGATGGCGATCGGCAGGACACGGCGTCGGCGCGGGCGCTCAGCCATCGGCCTTCTCCTTCGGCAGCTCGGGCACGGTGGGGGCCGCGGTGGGCAGCTGCACCTGGTTGGTGCACTGGTACTCGGCAGCGGCGACCCGGGCGATCTTCAACGCGGCAACGGCGTACGCCTGGCGGGCCTTGGCCGGCGAGGCGCCGTCGACCGTGTCGCCGCCGACGTCGACGCGGACGTACGGCGGGGCCTTGGCGTCGAGGCCGCCTTTGGAAGGGACCTGGAAGTCGCAACGGACGTAGAGCCGGACCAGGTGATCTCGGTCGTCGCTGGCCAGGCCCACGGCACCCGGACCGAAGTCCAGGTCGGCGACGGCGTGATGCAGGTTGGCGTCCGTGGCACGGTCGGCGTCGATCCCGTCCCGGGCGGGGAGGATCAGAACGTCCAGGAGAGACCTGCCGTAGCCGTCGTCCGGGCGCCAGCCGACGCGGCAGGTGTAGCTGCGGAGGCTCGGCTCGGTCGGCGTGGTCGGTGTCTCGATCCGGGCCGCAGGTGCGTTCTCGTACGCCTTCCCGTACTGCCCGGCCAGCGGCTTCAGGTCGTCCTTCGACAGCGCGGACCAGCAGGCGCTCTGCGGGATCTCCAACGACCGCCACGGCTGCCAGGCCCACAGCCCGCCGC
>NZ_JBHVFE010000506.1:0-6224 GCF_042801945.1 Kitasatospora sp. NPDC057542 | reverse complement strand
CCCCCGGTGGCCAGCGGCGCGGAGGGGAGAAACCATGTCGACGCCGATCGCCGACCACATCACCGCCGATGGGCCCGCGGTCGCCGGGCCGCTCGTCGTCACCCAGGACGAGGGCCTTGCCGAGCACCTGCTGCGGATCTGCGCGGCGGCGGGCACCGAGCCGAGGCTGGTCCGGGGCGGTGCGCCGCCGACGCGGGACCTCTGGGAGGGGGCCTCCCTGGTCCTGGTCGGGGACGACCAGGCCGCCCGCTGCTCCGGGCTGGGCCGGCGCGGAGGGGTGCTGCTGCTCGGGCTGGACCTGGACGATCCCGGGGTTTATCCGGGCAGTGCAACAGTGTCACAGTGATGCACTGAGTGCATCTGAGACGCTACTTTCCGTGTTTATGGAGGTGTTCTTCACTCAACGGGTTCTGCTACAGGACCCCTCGGATGTTTCAAATGACCTGGTCTCGGTGCTGGATCGGGTTCCGGTTCCCGAGCGGATGCCGTTCCTGCTGGACGTGGACGGCTCGTACGACGTCGAGTTGAACCGGTTCTTCCGATCACTGCCGATGCTGGGGTGTCCCGCCGCGCAGAGCTGGGAGGGGTACGCGAGGGATCTGGCGATCTGGGGCCGGTTCCTGCGGGATCACCGTGGTCGGTCGGTCTGGGAGGCAGATCGGGAGGACTTCGATGCGTTCTACGCGGCCCGGCGCCTGTCGCAGCCGCCGTTCCGGGTGTCGGCGGGTACGTGGAACCGCTCGGCGGCGGCGCTGGAGAAGTTCTACAGCTGGGCGGTGGAGAGGCGGCTGGTGCCGGCGGCGCCGTTCTCCTACCGGCAGGTGCGGGTTCCCGGGCAGCGGGGCGGCGTGCTGGTCGCGGAGGTGCGGGAGAAGGCCGCCGGCGGCTCGGCGGTGAAGTTCCTGTCGATGGAGCGTTACGCGGTCTTCCGGGACGTCGGGCTGCTCGGTCGGCGATTGGACGGCAGCGAGACCCCTGGGTGCCGGTTGCGGTGCGGCGCGAGGAACGCGGCGTTCGCCGAGCTGCTGGTGACCACCGGGGTCCGGCTGGAGGAGGGCGGCAGCCTGCTGCTGCCGGAGATCGTCCGGCTGCGGCCGGAGCCGGGGGCGAGGTCGGCACGGCACGATCTGGCGCCGCTGACGACGAAGGGCGACAAGGGCCGGGCGGTGCGGATGCCGCAGCGGTGGCTGCGGCGGGCGGCCGACTACATCGAGGTCGAGCGGGCGCTGACGCTGGCCCGGGTGGCCGCGCGGGGCGGCTGGTCGGGCGGGGACTGGCTGGAGGTCCGAGAGACGGGGCCGTTGGGCGGGCGGCTGCGGATGGCGGTGGGATGGGTTCCGGTGCGGTGGGCGGACTTGGCGCCCGCGGAGCGGATGGCGCTGATGGAGGTCGACGCAGGCGGCCGGCGGCTGGGGCCGCTGGCGCTGTGGTTGAGCGAGCGCGGCACTCCGATGGCGCTGAACTCGTGGGAGTACGCCTTCGCGCGGGCCTGCGAGCGGGCGGCGGCGGCCGGGGTGGTGGTCGACTGCTCGCCGCATACCTGCCGGCACACCTTCGCGGTTCACATGCTCACGCAGCTGGTCCGCGGTCAGATCGCCGCGATGCGCTCGGGGGAGCCTGACCTGCGGATGAGCGTCTACCGGCGGGTGATGGGCGATCCGTTGGCGATCTTGCAGCGATTGTTGGGGCACAGCCACATCACCTCGACCTACATCTACCTGGACTCCCTGGCGGAGGCCCAGGAACTCATCGACGAGGCGGTGGCCGAGCTGGCCGGCCGCATGGAGGAAGCGGACATGGATGACCTGGTGGCGTTGGCGGGTGCGTGGTGAGCGAGCTGAAGCGATCACGCAGGGCGGTCTTCCCCGAGCAGGTGTCGTCCGGGCCGGTGGTCGTGCCGGGCTCGCTGGAGGAGGTGCACCCGCTGGTGTTCGAGCTGCACTTTCCCGGCCGCCGGCGGGGCGCCACGATCAACCTGTCGGCGGCGGTCTGCCTGAAACTGGTACGGCAGCTGGCCGCCACGATGCGCTCGTTGGCCGGGGTCGGGCGCCGGATCGCCAGCCCGGGAACGGCGCACGCCTACCTGCATGCGACCCGGAAGCTGGACGAGTTCCTGGCTGGCCGGGTTGAGCGGCCGGAGCAGTGGACGCTGCGGCAGGCCACGGCCGAGGACTTGGACGACTTCGAGTCCTGGCTCTACGAGACGCTGCCGACCCGGCGGACCGCCTATGCGTTGCTGCTTCAGGCGGTGACGCTGCTGCGGGAGATCCGGGACGTGACGCCGGAGGAGGTCAGCGTCGCGCTGCACGACCGGCTGATGTTCGTGGGACGCCAGCCACGGCCCGCTCAGAGCCGACCGTTGGACGCCTACGATCCGAAGACGGCCGAAGCGCTGCGGCAGGCATGCCGGGAGTCGATCCGCGCGTCGGTGAAGCGCCTGACCACCGACGCGGACGCCCTGCTCGCGGTCGGAGAGGACCCGGCAGTCGGCGGATGGTCGCGCCGGGAGAACTTCGTCTGGCACCTGGACCGCTTCGGGCCGATGTCTCGCGAGGCCCTGCGGGCAGCCGGCACGGCAGCCTCCTGGAAGGGCGGCGCGCTGGAGCGCCACTGGGGGCTCTTCCCTGGCGCTGGGGACCTGGTCCCGCTGTTCACGCTGCTGATCCTGACCACGGGGTTGGAGCCGGAGAGCGCGAAGTCGCTGCGGGCGGACTGCCTGAAGAACCCGACCCGGGGCTACGTCGAGATCGAGTACCTCAAGCGCCGGCGCCACGGCACGGAATGGAACCGCATGCGGGTGCGCGACGGAGGCACGGGCACCCCGGGCGGCCTGGTGCGGCTGGTGCTCAGGTTGACCCAGCGGGCGCGGGTCCATGCACCGGAGGGGGACCGCGAGTGGTTGTGGATCTACCTGCTGAGCTCGACCTCTCCCGAGATCAGGGCGAGTTCGAACTTCACCAACGCCTACAACTCCCAGAGGTTCTGCGGCACTTACGGCATCGCCGAGGAGGGCGGGGAGCCGTTGACGATCCACTACCGGCGCCTGCGCAAGACCTACAAGGCCGAGTTCTACCGGCTGACCCGCGGTCAGCTGCCACTGCTGGCCCGGGGCCATTCGACGGAGGTGGCCGCGGCCCACTATGCGGACATCCCGGCGCTTCGCCCGCTGCACGAGCAGGCGGTCGCGGACGGGCTGACGCAGGCCCTGGAGGAAGCGGTACGGCTGACCGTGCTCGACCCCGAGCGGGAGGCCGAGCTGAAGGCCAACCCGCAGGCCGCCGCCGAGGTGCTTGAAACCGGCGAGGACGAGGCGGTGCGGCTGCTGGACGGCGAGATGGATCTGTGGCTGTCGTCCTGCCGGGACTTCTTCAACTCCCCGCACGGGGTGGCGGGACAGGCATGCCCGGTGCCGTTCTGGAGCTGCCTGGACTGCTCGAACGCCGTGATCACCTCGCGCAAGCTGCCGGCCGTTCTCGCCTACCTGGACCACCTGGAGGAACAGCGCCTGGGCATGCCGGCCGAGGCGTTTGCCGCCGCCCACGGCCGCACCCGCAGACGGATCTTGACCCAGATCCTGCCCGCATTCCCCGACGCCGTGATCGCCGAGGCCCGCGCGGTCGCCGAGGCCACCCGCCCCCTGGAGAAGCTGCCGCCCCTGCTGGGCGGGATCGGAAGCCGCCAGTGAACCAGAACACCGACGTCCCGGCGTGCGTCAGCCCGCTCTCTGCGCACGTCAACCCCGACGCGCTCGTCCTGCGGGGCCGGGTACTGAAGGCCGACGCTGGCCCTGGGCCTGTCTTCGCCGAGGACTACTGGGACCTCTCGCCCGCCTACCACCTGCCCAACCACCACCGCGGCCAGGCGGCCATGCTGTTCGACAAGATCGCCGACCCCGTCTGGCGGCTGACCGCGAAGGAGTTCGCCTACGCGAGGCTGACCGAGATTACCGAGGGCTGCACGAAGCTGCCGGCGCCGCCGACAGTGACCCGTGAGGTTCGCGAGCTGCGGGGCCTGTTCGACTACCTGGAGGAGTTCCACCCCGGCGTGAGGCTTCGGGAGATTACGGACGACGCGGTGCTGGAAGCGTTCTTGGACCACCGGGTCGAACACGGCCGGACCAAGCCCCAGCACCGGCCGCAGGAGCGGGGCCGGCTGAAGTGGTTCCTGACCTTGCTGTTCCGCTGCCGGACGTCGATGACGTTCGACTGGCTGGAGCGGATTCCGTGGGACGGGCGCCCGTCCCGGCTGGTGGCCGGCAGCAGGTCTCAGGAGAACGCGACCCCGCGGGTTCCGCCGCAGGTGCTGGCGCCCTACCTGCGGGGCTCGCTGTTCTACGTCCAGATCGCCTCGAAGGACATCCTTGCGGCGCTGGCCGAGCAGGAGCGGCTCCGTCGGCCGCTGGAGGGGCACGCGGGCGTCGCTAAGGGCGACACCCGCCGCAAGCTCGCCGTGTTCATCGACGAGCGGCGCCGGCAGGGCCGGGGCCTGCCTGCCCGGCCGGATATCCCGGCCATCCGAGGCCGGGTGCTCAAGGACGACGGGGGCGTCAACCGCGCGCTGATCGCCGAGCTCTGCCGGGTCGGCAAGGCCGCTCTGGACCAAGACGCTACCGTCGCCATGCTCCGCGAGGCCGTGGCCGAACTCGGCCTGGAGCCAGGAGGGATGGAGACGCAGATCAGCGCCGACCCGGTGACCGGCATGCCCTGGCGGAGCAGGTTCGAGCACAAGTCCCTGCTCTGGGAGACCCGGATGCTGGTGGCGGCCAGCTACGTCGTCACGGCCTACCTGTCCGGGATGCGCGACTCCGAGACGCAGTCCCTCAAGCCGGGATGCCACTTCACCGAACCGTCCCCGGACGGGGTGATCGAGCGGCACAAGGTCCGCAGCCGGGTCTTCAAGGGCCGGGAGGCCGTCGGCGAGGAAGACACCTGGGTGGTGATCGAGCCGGTCGCCGAGGCCATCGCGGTGATGGAGGCCCTGACGGTTTGTGACCGGATCTTCTACCGGCACGGCTTCGGCACGCGCAACGAGGGCATCGGGACCACGATCAACGACCAGCTGAACGTGCTGCGGGACCGGCTGGGGCAGGTCCGGCCCCACGACCCGATCCCGCTGGTCGACGGCGAGCCCTGGCGCTTCACCACCCGCCAGTTCCGGCGGACAGTGTCCTGGCACATCGCCCGCCAGCCCTACGGGGCGGTTGCTGGAAAGGTCCAGTACAAGCACCTCAAGGTCGCGATGTTCGAAGGCTACGCGGGCAGCTCGGTCTCCGGGTTCCGCGCGGAGGTAGAGACGGAACGGCAGCTCGCCCAGCTGGAGCACTTCCTCGACCAGTACGAGGACTTCAAGGCAGGGGTCAGGCTGCCCGCGCGCCTGACGGCGGAATTCGGCCGCATCCGTGAGGAGCTCGGGGACTTCCCCGGCAAGGTGGTCGACACCGCGCGGCTGCGGTCGATGCTGGTCGGACCGGCGCGGACCTACTACCCCGGCGTGCTCAACGACTGCTACTTCGAGGCGTCCACCGCGCTCTGTCTGACCCGCAGGCCGGGCGCCGAGGGGGACGCCGAACCGGTGATGAACCACTGCCAGCCGGCCAAGTGCCCGAACTCGTGCGTGCTGCCACGGCACCGAGGCGCGATCGGGTCCGTGATTGCCGACGCCCGGCAGTTGCTGGCGATCCGCCCCATCACCGCCCCGCAGAGGATCGCGCTGCAACAGCAGATCGACCAGATGCGGCGCATGCACGAGCAGGCCGGGGAGGGGACCGGATGAGCGTCACCGAGCAGGCGGTCGCGGCGCTGGAGGCCGCGATGGCGCGGCTCCTGGCCGGTGAGCCGGACCGAAGCGACGGCAGTCTGACCGTCGCCGCGCTGGCCCGGGAAGCCGGCGTGAGCCGGGCAACGGCCTACCGGGCTGGCGAGATCCTCGAACGCTTCCGGCAGAAGATTGAGGAGCGGACCAGCGGACCGGATGTCCCGGCGACGCTGCGCGAGCAAATCCGCGAACTCAAGGGCGAACTGCGCGAGGCCAGACGGGCACGGCACGAGGAGATCCAGAGCCTTCGTCGATCGGTCGATATTCTTGCCCAGCACGTTCAGGCTTTGACTTTGGAAAATATCTCACTCAGAGACGCGCTTGCATCCGGAGGAACACTTTCTGTAATGCCTCGGGTGTCGCGTAAGGTGGCGGAAAGAAAATAGTGCTTCTCGGGCTGGTCCACCTTC
>NZ_JBHVFE010000505.1:0-6238 GCF_042801945.1 Kitasatospora sp. NPDC057542 | reverse complement strand
GACCGGAGGAGGTCGCCGGGCGGGCACGACGGGCCGGGTCAGGCCCAGGCGAGGTGCTCGCGGTTGTGGGCGAGCAGCCGGTCCGTGAGCCGGTCGGCGAGCTCGATCTGGCCGACCAGCGGGTGGGCGAGCAGGGCGTCGAAGACCCGGTCGCGGCCGCCGCGCAGGGCGGCGTCGAGGGCGAGGTGTTCGTACGAGGTGACGGCGGCGATCAGGCCGGCGTACAGCGGTTCGACGGGCCGCTGCGGCAGCGGGCGCACGCCCCGCGCGTCCACCTCGGCCGGCACCTCGATGACGGCGTCGTCCGGCAGGAAGGGCAGCACGCCGTCGTTGCGGGTGTTCACCACCTGCACGGAGGTCCCGTCGCCGGTGCCGAGCAGTGCGGCGATCAGCTGGACGGCGGCCTCCGAGTAGAACGCGCCGCCGCGCTTGCCGAGCAGCTCGGGTTTGGTGTCCAGGGCCGGGTCGGCGTACAGCTCCAGCAGCTGCCGCTCGATCTCGGCCACCTGCGCGGCCCGCGAGCCCTGCTCCTTCAGCTCCGCCACCACCGCGTCGTGCTGGTAGAAGTACCGCAGGTAGTAGGACGGCACCACGCCGAGCCGCTCGATGACGGCCTGCGGCAGGTGCAGGTCCTCGGCGATCTCCTTGCCGTGCGAGGAGAGCAGCTCCGGGAGCACCTCGCGCCCGGCCGCGGCGCCCGGGGCGTCCAGCAGGGTCACCCCGCGCTCCCAGGTCAGGTGGTTGAGCCCGACGTGGTCGAGCCGGACCAGCTCCGGGTCCACGCCCAGGTGCGCCGCGAACTTGCGCTGGAAGCCGATCGCGACGTTGCACAGCCCCACGGCCTTGTGGCCGGCGCTCTGCAGGGCCCGGGTGACGATGCCGACCGGGTTGGTGAAGTCCACGATCCAGGCGTCCGGGTTGGTCCGGCGCACCTGCTCGGCGATGTCCAGCACCACCGGGACGGTGCGCAGCGCCTTGGCGAGCCCGCCGGCGCCGGTGGTCTCCTGTCCGACGCAGCCGCACTCCAGCGGCCAGGTCTCGTCCTGGTTGCGCGCCGCCTGCCCGCCGACGCGCAGCTGGAGCAGCACGGCGTCGGCGCCGGCGACGCCCGCCGCCAGGTCCGTGGTGACCGTGACGACCGCGCAGTGCCCCTGCCTGGCGAAGATCCGCCGGGCGAGGCCGCCGATCAGCTCCAGGCGCTCGGCGGCCGGGTCGATCAGCACCAGCTCGCCGATCGGCAGGGTGTCGCGCAGCCGGGCGAAGCCGTCGATCAGCTCCGGGGTGTACGTCGAACCGCCGCCGACGATTGCCAACTTCAGTGCGGACATCAGCCCTTGACCCCTGTCAGTGTCACGCCTTCGATGAAGGCCTTCTGAGCGAAGAAGAAGAGGACGATCACCGGGGCCATCACCAGCAGGGTGGCGGCCATGGTGAGGTTCCAGTTGGTGTGGTGGGCGGCCTTGAAGGACTCCAGCCCGTAACTGAGGGTCCAGGCCTCGTGGTTGTTGCTGGCGTAGATCTGCGGGCCGAAGTAGTCGTTCCAGCAGTAGAAGAACTGGAACAGCGCGACCGCCGCGATGGCCGGCTTGGCCATCGGCAGGACCACCCGCAGCAGGGTGCGCAGGTCGCCGCAGCCGTCCATCCGGGCGGCCTCGATGTACTCCTTGGGGATGGTCATCAGGAACTGGCGCAGCAGGAAGATGGAGAACGCGTCGCCGAAGGCCATCGGGATGATCAGCGGCCAGAGCGAGCCGCTCAGGCCCATCTGCTTGGCCCAGAACAGGTACATCGGGATGACGGTGACCTGCGGCGGCAGCATCATCATCGCGATGACCGCCATCAGTGCCAGGTTGCGGCCCCGGAAGCGGAACTTGGCGAGCGCGTAGGCCACCGGGAGGCTGGAGACCACGGTCAGCAGGGTGCCGAGCGCGGCGTACAGCAGGGTGTTGCGCCACCAGGTGAGGAAGCCGGGGGTGTCCCAGACCTTGCCGTAGTTGCCCCAGTTCCAGCTGGTCGGCCAGTAGTCGGTGGTGAGCGCCTGCTGGTCCGACATCACCGAGGTGAGGAAGACGAACACGAAGGGCAGCAGGAAGAACAGCGCGGCGGCGATGGCCAGTGCGTGCACGGCCACCCAGTTGAGCGCCGCGCGGCGCCGGGCGGCCCGGGCGGCGGGGCCGCCGGGGCGGGAGGGGCCGGCGGAGGCCGGCGCCTTGGTGAGTGTGGTGCCAAGAGTCATGATCAGGTCCTCACAGGCCCGCTAGTCGTCGCTCGCCGTGAAGCCGGAGCGGCGGCGGAGCAGGATCGAGGTGACGGCCATCGAGATGGCGAACAGCACCAGGGCGACGACGCAGGCCGCGCCGTAGTCGAAGCGCTGGAAACCGAGGTTGTAGACCATCTGCGGCAGGGTCCAGGTGGAGCCGCCCGGGTAGCCGGGCTCGAACGGCTGGCCGGAGCCACCCGCGATGCCGCTGGCGACCTTCCCGGCGACGATCGCCTGGGTGTAGTACTGCATGGTCTGGATCACCCCGGTGACCACCGCGAACATGATGATCGGCGAGATGTTCGGCAGGGTGACGTACCGGAACCGCTGGAACGGGCCGGCGCCGTCCAGCTCGGCCGCCTCGTACTGTTCCCTGGGGACGTCCAGCAGCGAGGCCATGAAGATGACCATCAGGTCGCCGATGCCCCACATGGCGAGCAGGGTGAGCGCGGGCTTGGACCAGTCCTCGGAGGCGAACCAGCCGGGCTGCGGCAGGCCGAGCTCGCCGAGCAGGTGGTTGACCGGGCCGGTGCCGGGGTTGAACAGGAAGGCGAAGGCGACGGTCGCGGCCACCGGCGGGGCCAGGTACGGCAGGTAGAAGGCGGTGCGGAAGAAGCCGGCGCCGGTCTTGACCTTGGTGATGAGCATCCCGATGCCCAGGCCGAAGGCGACCCGCAGGCTCACCATGACGACGACCAGCCACAGGGTGTTGCGCAGGCCCTGCCAGAAGGTCGGCAGCTGGTTGAAGACGTAGTCCCAGTTCTTCAGGCCGCTGAAGGTCGGGGAGCCGAAGCCGTTGTAGGAGGTGAAGGAGAAATAGAGGGTGGAGACCAGCGGGTAGACGAAGAAGACGCTGAACCCGATCAGCCAGGGGGAGAGGAAGGCGAGGGTGCGGGCCGCCTCCCGGCGGCGCTTCCGGCGCAGCAGGTGCTGCGTGGAGGGCGCCGCCGGGCCGGTCGGTCCCGCGTCGGCCTCGTCGCTTCCCTTGCGGGTGCCGAACGCGAGTGACATGGGAGCTCCGTGGACCGTTCCGGGCCTACTTGGCCTGGGCGATGTCGGTGTCGATCTGCTTGGCCGTGGCGGCCAGGCCGGCCTGGAGGTCGGTCTGCTTGCCGGACTCGTAGTCGTAGCCGAGGTTCTGCAGGGTGATGATGTAGCTGCCGCCGTTGACGGCCGGCGGGGTGGTGGTGGAGTTGGCGTTCCTGGCGACGTCCAGGAAGGTCTTGACGTTCTCGTCGCTGACCAGCTTCGGCGAGTTGAGCGCGTCGAAGGTGCTCGGCACGTTGTGGATCGCGTTGGCGAAGCCGACCACCGCGTCGGTGTCCGTGGTCAGGTACTTGACGAACTCCCAGGCGGCGGCCTGCTTCTTGCTGGTGCTGGCGATGCCGACGATGGTGCCGGTCTGGTAGCCGCGGCCGTAGGTGTCGGCCTGGTCGTCCGGGACGGGGAAGGCGGCGGTGGCCCACTCGAAGTCGGGCTTGTCCTTGGCGAGCGAGGCGGTGCGCCACTCGCCGTCGAGGATCATCGCGACCTGGCCGGTGTGGAAGGGGTTCTTGGCGCTGAACTCCTCGCCGAAGGTGGCGCGGTACTTCTCCAGCTTGTCGTAGCCGCCGAGCTGGTCGACCAGGCCCTTCTGCCACTTGAACATCGCGGCGACCTTCGGGTCGGTGGCGATGTTCGACTTGCCGTCGGAGCCGAAGTAGGTGGGGCCGTACTGGCCGAGGAAGTGCTCGGTGGTGTTCTCGTAGCCGTGGTACAGCGGCATGAAGCCGAGCTGCTTGTACGAGTCGCCGTCGGCGACGGTCAGCTTGGCGGCGTCCTCGGCGAACTCGCTGAAGGTCTTCGGCGGGTTGGCGATGCCGGCGGCGGCGAAGGCCTTCTTGTTGTAGTACAGGCCGTAGGCGTCGCCGAGCAGCGGCAGCGAGCACTGGTTGCCCTGGAACTGCGTGTAGTCGAGCATCGTGGCCGGGAAGGTCTTGGCCGGGTCGATGCCGCTCTTCCGGAGCATCGGCTTGAGGTCGACGAAGGCCTTGGTCGAGCAGAACATGCCGACGTTGTTGGTGGTGAACGAGGAGACCACGTCCGGCGCGTCGGCGCCGCCGGCCCGCAGGGCCTGGTTGACCTTGTCGTCCGCGAGGCTGTCCACGGCCTTGACGTGGATGTTGGGGTGGCTCTTCTCGAAGGCGGCGATGTTGTCGTTGATCGCCTTGATCTCGTTCTCCTGGCTCCAGCCGTGCCAGAAGGTGATGGTGACGTCCTTGCCGCCGGCCGAGTCGTCGCTGCCGCCCGAGTCGCTGGAACCGGTGCAGGCGGAGGCGAGCAGGGCCAGGACGGCGCTGCCGGCGACGGCGGCGATGGTGCGGCGGCCTCTGCGGGAGGTGGTGGCGTGCACTTCGGGATCCTCCTGGGGGTGCGCGGGCAGGCCTCGTTGCCTCGGGTCCCGCGTTCGGGGGTTGGGGAGAGCTGGGTGCAGGGAGCGAGGTGACAGGGGGAGCGTCAGTGGGTGGAGAAGACCGCCTCGCGGGCGTCGGACAGGGCACGTTGCAGGGCGCCGAGCAGGACCGGTGAGCCGGGCAGGGCGCTGCTGCGGACCTCCGGCCGGGCGATGGAGATCCGCGCCAGTTCGTCCTCGACCAGCGCGCGCAGGCGCTCGCCGCCCGCGCTCGGCACCACGCCGGAGAGGACCACCAGCTGGGGGTCGACGACGGCGACGATCACCGCCAGCCCGACGGCGAGCCGCCCGGCCAGCTCGGCGAGGAAGGCGTCGCCGGCGCCCGGGGTGGCCAGCGCCTTGGCGACGGACTCCTGTGCGGTGGCCGCTCCGAGCCCGTGCTCACGGGCCAGGGCCCGGACGGCGGGTGCGCCGACCAGCGCCTGGAACCCGCCGAACTTGCGGCGGCGGGCGTCCCACTCGACCGGCGAGTCGGGCAGCGGCATGTAGCCGACCTCCCCGGCGCCGCCGGTGAAGCCGCGGTGCAGCCGTCCGGCGATCACGATCGCCGCGCCGACGCCCGCCCCGGCCCAGAGCAGGACGAAGTCCTCGAAGCCGGCCGCCGCACCCGAGGACCGTTCGGCGACGGCGGCCAGGTTCACGTCGTTCTCGATCGACACCGGCGCGCCGATCGCCCCGGTCAGCTCCTCGACCAGTCGCGGCGAGTGCCAGCCCGGCAGGTGGGAGGCGTAGCGCAGTTTGCCGGTGACGGGGTCGGGGGCGCCGCCGAGCCCGATCGCGGCGGTGCGCAGGCCGCCCTCGGGGATTCCGGCGGCCCGCGCCGCCTCGGCCACCGCGGCGGCGACGGTCGGTACGGTGCCGGCGGCCGGGACGCCCTTGGTCGGCACGGTGTGCTCGGCCAGCGTGGTGCCGGTGATGTCGGCGACGGCGACCCGGATCTCGCTGTTGGTGACGTCCAGTCCGGCGACGTACCCGGCGGCCGGATTCACCTGGTACAGCTGGGCGTTGGGGCCGGGTCCGCCCGCCGTGGTGCCGACCGGCAGGACCAGCCCGGCCGCCTCCAGCCGGGCCAGCAACTGGGAGGCGGTGGGCTTGGACAGCCCGGTGAGGGCGCCGATCTGGGTGCGCGAGAGCGGCCCGTTCTCCAGCAGCAGTTCGAGGGCGGCGCGGTCGTTGATGGCGCGCAGCAGGCTGGGGGTGCCGGCGAGGGGGGCCTTGGCGATGCTCTTGGTCATGCCCGGAATCCTCCTCTTTCGGCTGGTCGGGACGGTCCGCGGGTGGCGCCGGCGCGGGGAGCGGGCGGGCTTCGGGCGAACTGTTAGGAAACTTTCCAGTCGCTTGGGAAGGACCGTAAGGGCCGTGTCGGCGGGGTGTCAATGGTGGGTGGAGCGGAGGATGCCGAAGCGTTACCGGACAGCACGAAGCCCCGCCCCCGCCGGAGCGGGGCCAACACTCGCCTAGCCTCCAAGGACGGAAACTTATATAAAAAGGAAAAAATAAGTGCGCCGCCCCTCCTTGGGTGGGGA
>NZ_JBHVFE010000504.1:0-6259 GCF_042801945.1 Kitasatospora sp. NPDC057542 | reverse complement strand
GCCCGTTCAAGGGCGGGGCCGGCGTTCGGCGTGATCCCGGTCGGCGTGATCGCCGTCGGCGGCCGCCGGATCAGAACCAGTGCAGGCAGTGCGGGGCGCGCTCGGCGCGGAACAGGGCGTCGGCGAGGACGGCCGCGCCGGGGCGGTGGGCGCGGATGTGCCCGGCCCGGACGAGTGCGCTCGGGGCGGTGCCACCGAGGTAGACCGCGCCCAGGTCCCGCACGTCCAGGGACAGGTCGGGCTCCCGGTCCGTCGGGACGCACTCGGCCTTCCCGCCCCGGACGGTCAGCAGGTACCGGTGGTGCTCGCCGAGGAACGGGTCGTCGACGTCCAGGACCAGCTCTCCGTCCGTGAACCAGGCGCGCGAGGTCAGCGCGCGCGGTACGTCCAGCAGCCGCACCCACAGCCAGTCGGTGTGGTTGCTCAGCTGGCCCGCGTTGAAGTCCGCGAGCTGCCAGCGCAGTGGGTGGTCGGGCGGGTGGTGACGGAACGCGACCTGGGCGACCAGGTCGTGGCCGAGCACGAACCGGGCCAGGTCCGTGTAGCCGGCGTCGTCGACGGCGACGGTCTCGTCCACCGTCAGGGTGTCGTCGCCGATCCAGTAGCTGGCGTACCCGTCCGGGGTGCCGTCGGCGTCGCGGTGGACGGCGACGTAACGCGGCGTCGGGGCGATCGGGACCTGCCCCGCGCCCAGCTGCCACCAGCGGCGCGGCCGGGACAGCGCGCCGGGCTGGACGCGGCGGTAGCGGTCGTAGACCTCCTCCACGACCTCCCCGCACTCGGCCCGCCGCAGCAGTTCGACCGAACCGCTCACCGGCGCCCCGGCCCCCTGCGCCCGGGGAGCGGCGAAGGCGGCCTGGTGCCGCTGCACCGTGAGTCGCTGGGTGTACGTCGCCGGTCCGTAGCCGAACCGGCCGTAGATCCCGGCCTCGGAGGCCAGCAGCACGGAGAGGAACTCCCCCCGGGCCCGCAGATCGGCGAGCTGACGCCGCATCATCGCGGTGAGTATGCCCTGGCGACGGTGGGTGGGCAGGACGCCGACGGCCGTCACCCCGGCGACGGGGACGACGACCCGGCCGGGCAGGGTGAGCTCGAAGGTGTGCGCACCGGCGGTGCCGACGGGCCGTCCGTCCGCCGTCACGGCGAGCAGATTGCGGTCCATCTCGGTCGCCGCCCACCAGACTCCGCCGCCGTTCGCGTCCGGGGTGTCCGGGAAGCGCCCCAGCGCGGCGTGGAAGGTGTCGACGAAGGTGCCGAGGTCCTGGTCGGTCGTGGAACGGATCTCCATGCGGCGCTGCTGCCTCCCCGCGATACCGGCGCCACCCGTTGTGGCGCTCCCCGAAGTGCAGCGTTACCGCGCGGGCCGGTCAACCGAATTACCGGCGGCCGGGCTTCCGGAGCGAAACGCTGCACAAAGGCTGCGAGTGGTCTCGCCGTTCCGAAACGCTGCACAGTGCCGGTGTGACCACGCGAGCCCACCCGCCCCTCGCCGCAGTGCCCGCCCCGGCGCCCGCCGCGCCCGTCCCGGTGTCGGCCGCGGAGTTGGGCGCCCTGGTCGCGGCGGTGGCCCGGGGCGACCGGACGGCGTACACGCGGCTGTACCGGGCCGTGGCGACCCCGGTGTACGGGATCGCGCTGCGGACGCTGCGCAGCCCCGCCCACGCCGAGGAGGTGGCCCAGGAGGTGCTGCTGGAGGTCTGGCGCACCGCCGCCGCCTACCGGCCGGCCCGTGGAACGGTCATGGCCTGGGTGCTCACCATCGCCCACCGCCGGGCGGTGGACCGGGCCAGGGCGGCGCGCGCCGCCGCCGACCGCGAACTGCGGGCGGCCCTGCGGGAACAGCCGGTCCTTGAGCCGGCCACCGAACCGGTCGCCGAGCAGGTCGAGCGGACCTTCGACGCGCTCCGGGTGCGGTCCGCGCTCGCCCGGCTGAGCGGCGTCCAGCGCGAGTCGCTCGTGCTGGCCTACTACGGCGGGTACGCACAGCGCGAGATCGCCCGGATCCTGGGTGTGCCGCTGGGCACGGTGAAGACCCGCACGCGGGACGGGCTCCTGCGGCTGCGGGCGGCCTTCGACGGGCTCTGACACCCGGGCCCGGCAGAGGATCATGGGAACGGCGAAGGACGCCGGGACGTCGAGGGCGCTTCGGACTTCCGGAGGAGGGACACGATGGGTGCCGACGAGGCGGGCATGCCGACCGGGAGCGTGGCCCGACTCCTCGGCGTGTCCCCGACCACGGTCCGCTCCTGGGAGCGCCGCTACGGCATCGGCCCCTCCCGCCGCGCCCCCGGCCACCACCGCCGCTGGACCCCCGAGGACATCGCCCTGCTCGAAGCCATGTGCCGCCTGGCGGCCCGCGGCGTGCGCCCGGCCGAAGCCGCCCGGGCCGTGCTGGCCGCCCACCGCGCGGCCGCGCCCGGGGCCACGCCCGCAGCCTGGCCATCGCCGGCCGCCGGCCACGGCCCGAGCGGCGGCCGCACGCTGCGGATGGGCGCGGTCCGCCCCGAGTGCCGGGGCCTGGCCCGGGCCGCCGTGCGTCTGGACTCCCCCGAGGTCGCCCGGATCCTGCGGGAGGCGGTGGACGCGCTCGGGATCGTCGCCGCCTGGACGGAGGTCATGATGCCCGCGCTGCGCGCGACCGGACGCAAGTGGGCCTCCTCCGGCGAGCAGTACGTCGAGGTCGAACACCTGCTGTCCTGGCACGTGTCCACCGCCCTGCGCGCCGTGGCCGTACGGCCCACCAGGACCCGGCCCGTGCCGCCCGTCCTGCTGGCCGCGATGCCCGACGAGCAGCACAGCCTCGCCCTGGAGGCGGCCGCGGCGGGCCTGGGCGAACGGGCGCTGCCCTTCCGGATGCTGGGCGCGGCCGTCCCGCCCGGGGCGCTGCTGGACGCGGTGCACCGGATCGGCCCGGGCGCCGTGGTGCTCTGGTCACAGCTCCCGCTCACCGCCGACCACGGGCTGGTCCGGCGGGTGGCCGACTCCACGTGGGGCCCGCGCGGTTCCCGCGGCCGGGCGCTGGTCCTGGCCACCGGCCCCGGCTGGGGCCGCTCCGGCCTCCCGGACGGCACCGCGGGCCCGCGGACCCTGGCGACAGCGCTCGACCTCCTGGAGCGGACCGTCACCGCGTGAGTCGGGCCGCCGGTCGGTTACCCCGATCGGGTGAGCCAGACTCCAGAGACAGCCACCCGATCGAGTGATGACGGGCACCCTGCCCGTCGAGGGCGCCGCCGACACCGAGCCGGGTCCCCGAAGACCGCAAGCGTTACATTGAAGCGGAGAGGGACGTCGCTCCCGAACGGGGTGGCTGATGAGCTCGATCACCGACTGGCTGAGCGGACTGTCCGGCCCGGTCGTGTACGC
This sequence comes from Kitasatospora sp. NPDC057542, assembly GCF_042801945.1. NCBI lineage: Bacteria > Bacillati > Actinomycetota > Actinomycetes > Kitasatosporales > Streptomycetaceae > Kitasatospora > Kitasatospora sp. NPDC057542. The sequence continues at coordinate 2,896 of NZ_JBHVFE010000504.1, read as the reverse complement.
GGTCGTCGGCGCTCTCGTGTTCGCCGAGGACGCCCTCTTCTTCGGCTTCGTCATCCCCGGCGAGACCGCCGCCGTCCTCGGCGGGTTCCTCGCCAACCAGGGCAAGGTCTCCATCGGCTGGCTCGTCCTGGTCGTGGTCTGCGCCGCCATTCTCGGCGACTCCACCGGCTTCGAGATCGGCCGCCGGATCGGCCCGAAGATCCTCGACACCCGCCCCATGCGGCGCCATGCGGACCGGATCGGCCAGGCCCAGGACCTGATCCGCCGACGCGGGCCGGCCGCCGTCTTCTTCGGCCGGTTCGTCGCCTTCTTCCGCGCCATGATGCCCGCCCTGGCCGGCACCTCCCGTATGCCGTACCCCCGCTTCCTGCTGTTCAACGCGCTCGGCGGCCTCATCTGGGGCGCCGGGTTCACCCTCCTCGGCTACTTCGCCGGAGCCGCCTACACCCAGGTCGAGGGCGCCGTCGGCCGTGCCCTCGCCCTCCTGATCGCCGCATTCGTCGTCATCACCCTGGTCGTCTGGCACCTGCGCCGACGCAGGTCCGAGGCTCGCACCCCGACCCGGGACGACCAGGACGACCAGAACGACCGGGGCGACCGGGGCGACCGGGGCGACCGGGGCGAGAATCCCTGACGCCGCACCGCCGGGAGCGGGATCCCGTAGCCGCTTCCCGGATGCCGGGAGCCCGAGGTTCTCGGGCAACCGCCGGGCGCCGACGGTCACCGGTTCGAGTGGAGGTGGGCGCCCGGCAGCGCGGCTTCCGGCCCGGGGTTACGGTCGAAAGGCCGACGGCCGCCGGCCGCCGGAACCGGCACCGTGCCGGGCCGGGCCGCCCGACCTCGTCCGCCCGGTTCGGAACCGGACATTCGGGGCAGCCGTCCCGAATCCCGCCTGCCGAAGCCCAGGCCCCGGAAAGGGGAACGAGCCATGACCACACCCGACGACCACGGAACGCAGCCGGACCAGCCGACGCAGGAACGGTCCGCCGAGGAACGCGCGATCACGGCCCCGACCCCGCGCGATGTCCGGGCGAAGGCCGAGGGCCGGGTCGGGGCCCGGGAGCGCTCCGCCGAGGAACGCTCCATCACGGCGCCCACCCCGGCCGACGTCCGGAAGAAGGCGGAGCCGGACGACGACGGGGAACCCGAGCCGCCCGCAGCAGACGCCGCGGCGCCGTAACACCGCCGTCTGCACCGCCGGAGGGATCGAGGATTCCCGGGTCGCCGTCCACCTCGCCGGCGCGGGCACGCCGCGGTCGACAGGACGCCGATGGCCGAGCACGGCTGGAGTCGTTGCCGGACACTGTGCGGTGGCAGTGCCGGATGGCTGCTACCCGGGAGACATGACCTCGTAGAGGTTTCCGGCGTCATCGGTGAAGTACAGGCCACGAGGGCACAACGGGTGGTCGATCCGACCGTTGTCGGGCTCGTTGGGATCATTGCCGTAGGGCACTCCGGCGGCGCGGAGCCGGGCGAGGATGCCGTCGAAGGATGACGGGTCCACGTCGAAGGCCAGGTGATGGCCGACCGGATTCTCGACGAACATGAAGTCCAGCGTCAGGGAATCGTTGACCTGCACCGGCGCGAAATGCCGATCCGCACCTCGATAGTGCAGTCCCATGACGGAGGCGAAGAAGCGTGCTGCCGCCTCGTTGTCGACGGCTGGAACGATGGTGTGGTTCAACGTGATGGACATGTTCCGCCTCTCAGATCCGGACCGGCTGGGGCAGGACGCCGTGCAGGAAGACGTCGACGAGGTCGCGCACTCCCCATTGCGGCGACGCATCCGCTGACCCGCCTCCTGCCGGCGGCATGCCGGTCCCGGCGAACAGGAGGCCCAGGAAGATCAGTGCTGCCTGCTCGGGAGACAATCGCAGCGATTCCCGCTCAGGCTCGAAGATTTCGACGAGCGCCTCTCGCACGGGCAGGGAACCGGCCGCACGATCAGGCGTGCCCCCCGGGCTGCCGGGACGGCCACTTCGGCCCCGCCCGCCTGTCGCGTGAAGCGCACCGAGCACCGCGCCGACCCGGTCCAGGTGGGCCTGCAGTGCCGAGGCAGCCTCGGTCAGCCGGGCGGCGAGCGGCTGGTCCATGGACACCAGGGCGAGTTCGGCAAGGGCGTGGTCCGGGCTGAGCGCCTCGGTCACGCAGGCGTCCAGAAGTTCCGCCTTGTCCGCGAAGACACGGAAGATCGTGCCCTCCCCGATGTCCGCGGCCCGAGCGACCTGGCGTGTCGTCACCGCGCTGCCGTGCTCGATCACGAGGGGAAGCGCAGCACGAACGATCATCTCCCGGCGGCTGTCGGGGTCCATCGCTGGTGCTCTTCGCCGACTGGGTCCTGTCGCCATGGACGCCAGTATCGGAGTGAGCACTCACTCCGGTCAAGAGGCCATCGGCACAGGGCGTGAGCCGGGACCGGCGGCCGTCCGGAGCAATCCGCCGCGCGGCCGGCTCCGAAGACCGGGTGCGGACCATCCGCGCACCCGACGGCACCACCTGCGAGGCCCCACCCGTGACCGTATCGATCGCCCTGTTCACCCAGGACCTGCGACTGCACGACAACCCCGTGCTGCACGCCGCCACGGCCGCGGCCGACCAGGTCGTCCCGCTGTTCGTCCTGGACCCCGCCGTCGAGGGCGCCGGGTTCGCCGCGCCCAACCGGCAGGCGCTCCTGGCCGACTGCCTCGCCGACCTGGACGCCGCACTGCGCCGGGCCGGCTCCCGGCTGATCGTGCGCCGCGGCGAGCCCGCCGAGCAGACGGCCCGGGTCGCCGCCCAGGCCGGTGCCGCCACCGTGCACGTCGCCGCGGGCGTCAGCGCCTTCGCGCACCGGCGGGAGGCGCGGCTGCGCAAGCACTTCGGCGAGCGCCTGCACGTCCTCGTCGCATCGCTGACC
>NZ_JBHVFE010000503.1:0-6279 GCF_042801945.1 Kitasatospora sp. NPDC057542 | reverse complement strand
GGCGGGGGCCGTTCGCGTGCTCAGCGGCGACGGGGGCGTCACTTGGTCCAGGAGGCCTGGAGCTTCAGCGGGTCGACCAGGTCGGTGTAGCCGACGGCGGCCGGGGTGTTGCCGGGGGTGGAGATGATGGTGCAGCCCTTGACCTCGGCACCCTTGGCCAGGCCCTGGAACTTCGCGCTGGTGCACTTGGGCAGCGGGGCGGCGGCGGTGAAGACGTTGAGGCCCTTCTTGCCGGTGGTGTCGAAGAGCACGAACTTGGCGTCCGGGGCGGTGAAGGAGAGGCTGGCGTCCCCGAGGTTCTTGATGGTGTAGCTGACGTACATCGGGGTGCGGCCGCCCAGGTCACCGATGCTGAGCTTGGCGGCGGTGAAGTCCTGCACCGAACCCACCTCGACGCCGGTGACGGTGATCTCCAGCTTGGTGGTGACCTTGGCGGTCTTGTCGGCGAAGTCCACGGTGGCGGGCTGACCGATCTTCACACTGGTGGCGGCCGCGGGGACGGCGCCGCCCCCGGCTCCGCCGCCCGTGGCCCCGGCCGTGCCGGCACCGCCCGCGGCGCCGCCGCCCGCCGCTCCGCCGGTCGCCGCGCCCGTCGGAGCCGCGGTCGAACCGCCGGCGGCCGCACCCCCGGCGGCGGCCCCCGGGGTCGCACCGGTCTGCGCCGGAGCCGCGCCGGTGGCGCCGCCGGTACCGGCCGGGGTGTCCGCGTTGTCCGGCCCGCAGGCCGCGAGCGACAGGGCGGTGGCCGCCGCGAGCGCGGCGACGGTCAGCTTGGTGGTGTACGAACGCATGATGCGCATTTCTCCTGGGCGCACGGCCGCGACCGTTGCCGGCCTTTGCCCAGTGCGGCGCCGCCCGTCGTGACAGGAAGGGTCGAAGACGACATGGGTCCAGCGGGCAAGAAGCCGTCCCCCGATCTGGCTTTCGGTCAGGGACCATACCAGTCCGCCGGATTGATGCACGGGCTGTGGCAGGGCCGTGACCAGGCCGGATCCAGCCGGTGAAACAGCCTGCGGACGACCTGTGCCGATCGCGTAGATTTCGGAGCTGACGGCAGGGCCCGGGCCCCGTCGCACCCGCACCACACCGGAAGGGCGTACAGCGAGATGAGCGAGGACTCTCTGCGGGAGGAGGTGCTGACCGCGCGGCGGATCGTCGTCAAGGTCGGCTCCTCCTCCCTGACCACGGCGGCCGGCGGCCTGGACGCCGACCGCGTCGACGCCCTGGTGGACGCGCTCGCCAAGGTACGCAACCGCCCCGACGCCCCGGAGGTCGTGCTCGTCTCCTCCGGCGCCATCGCCGCCGGGCTCGCCCCGCTCGGCCTGGACGGGCGGCCCAAGGACCTGGCCCGCCAGCAGGCTGCCGCCAGCGTCGGCCAGGGCCTGCTGGTCGCCCGCTACACCGCCTCCTTCGCCCGGTACGGAATCCGGGTCGGCCAGGTGCTGCTCACCGCCGAGGACGCCAGCCGGCGCGCCCACTACCGCAACGCCTACCGCACCCTGGACCAGCTGCTGGCGATGGGCGCGATGCCGATCGTCAACGAGAACGACACCGTCGCCACCGCCGAAATCAAGTTCGGTGACAACGACCGGCTCGCCGCCCTGGTCGCCCACCTGGTCCGGGCCGACCTGCTGGTGCTGCTCTCCGACGTGGACGGCCTGTACGACGGCGACCCGTCCCGCCCCGGCACCAGCCGGATCGCCGAGGTGCGCGGCCCGCAGGACCTCGACGGCATCGAGATCGGCAGCGCCGGCAAGGCCGGGGTCGGCACCGGCGGCATGGTCACCAAGGTCGAGGCGGCCCGGATCGCCACCGGCGCGGGCATCCCGGTGGTGCTGACCGCCGCCAGCCAGGCCGCCGACGCGCTGGCCGGCCGGCCCACCGGCACGCTCTTCCTGCGCACCGGCAGCCGGACCTCCGACCGGATGCTCTGGCTGGCCCACGCGAGCAGCCCGCGCGGGGCGCTGCACCTGGACGCGGGCGCCGTACGGGCGGTCCTCTCCGGCGGCGCCTCGCTGCTGCCGGCCGGGGTCACCAGGGTCGACGGGGAGTTCGCCGCGGGTGATCCGGTGGACCTTCTTGCCGAAAACGGCCACATCGTGGCTCGCGGACTGGTCAACTTTGATGCGAGGGAGTTGCCCCGCCTGCTCGGCCGGTCCACCCGCGACCTGGCCCAGGAGTTCGGCGCCGCGTACGAGCGCGAGGTCGTCCACCGCGACGACCTGGTCGTTCTGCGGGGCTGACCGGCCCGCGGCCTGACAAGGACCGATGAGACAGGCCCCAGAGGCCGGCACCGGCCGATCGGCGCAGCGCGGACGGCGGGCCGCTCCGTACCGGGAGCGGCCCGGCCACGGGCCAGGAGGGGCGCAGCCGTACCGGTCGGCCGAGGGCCGACGGGGCCGGTGGGGACGACACGACATCGCCGAACAGGAGGCCGCCGGTGGAACGCAGGCGCGAGGCAGCGCTGACCGCAGGGACGGCGGGCCGGCGGCTGACCAGCATCGACGGCGGACGCGGGGACGGCCCCGCCGAGCCGGCCGGTCCGCCGTCGCAGAGGCCCGGCGGGGTGCGCAGGCTGCGGCCCGAACGCGACCGGGCGGCCCAGCCGCCCACCGTGCCCGAGCAGGCGCGGCTGTGGCACGTGGTGCTGAGCGTGGCCGGGCAGGTCACCCCGCTGTCCTCGCTGCGCGCCTCACTGGAGCAGCTGGCACACGACCACGCGTTCTTCCTGACCGCCCGCTACGCGGCCGACCACGCAGAGATCCGCTACTGGGAACAGGCCCGGGACCTGCACGACGCGGCGGCCATCGCGCTGAGGCTGTGGGGCGAGCACAAGGTCACCGCGAACCTGCCGCCCTGGGAGATCGTCGGGCTGGAGGTGGTCGACCGGGCGACGTACCACAAACGGGTGGCGGAGGGCTTCGGCGATCCGCCGCCGCACCTGGGCGGCGTGCACCCGTACTGAGCCGTCCTGCCGGGCCGGGATCGTCCGGGGTGGCGTCTCACCGGGCGAAATGCCGTCCGGGCGGGACGGGCGCAGTCGCTACCCTTGGCGGCATGACCAGCGACCTCGCCACCGCCGACAGCCCCGTCCTCGCCGTAGCGCGCCGAGCCAGGGAGGCCGCCGCCGTGCTCGCCCCGCTGCCGCGCGGTGCGAAGGACGCCGCGCTGCTGGCGGTCGCGGACGCCCTGGTGGCCCGCAGCGCCGAGATCGTCGCGGCCAACGCCGAGGACGTGGAGCGGGCCCGGGCGGCGGGCACCGCCGAGTCGGTGATCGACCGGCTGACCCTGACCGACGAGCGGATCGCCGCGATCGCCTCCGACGTGCGCGACGTGGCCGGCCTGCCCGACCCGGTCGGCGAGGTGGTGCGCGGCTACACCCTGCCCAACGGCCTGGACGTGCGGCAGGTCCGGGTGCCGCTCGGTGTGGTCGGCATCATCTACGAGGCCCGCCCGAACGTCACCGCGGACGCCGCCGCGCTCTGCCTCAAGTCCGGCAACGCGGTGCTGCTGCGCGGCTCCGCGTCGGCCTACCGCTCCAACACCGCGCTGGTCGCCGTGGTGCGCGACGCCGTCGCCGCGGCCGGGCTGCCCGCCGACGCGGTCCAGCTGGTGCCGGGGGAGAGCCGGGACTCGGTGCAGGAGCTGATGCGGGCCCGCGGCTACGTGGACGTGCTGATCCCGCGCGGCGGCGCCTCGCTGATCCGCACCGTGGTCGAGGGCTCGACCGTCCCGGTGATCGAGACCGGCACCGGCAACTGCCACGTCTACGTGGACGCCGAGACCGACCTGGCGATGGCCGTCGGCATCCTGCTGAACTCCAAGGCGCAGCGGGTCAGCGTCTGCAACGCGGCCGAGACGCTGCTGGTCCACCAGGACGTCGCGGACGCCTTCCTGCCGCTCGCGCTGGCGGCGCTCGCCGAGGCCGGGGTGACCGTGCACGGCGACGAGGCGGTGCGGAAGGCCGCAGAGGGCGGTCCGGCCACCGTGGTGCCGGCCACCGACGAGGACTGGGGTGCCGAGTACCTCTCGCTGGACCTGGCCGCCGCCGTGGTGCCCTCGCTGGACGCCGCCGTCGAGCACATCCGCCGCTGGTCCTCCGGTCACACCGAGGCGATCGTCACCACCTCGCAGGCCGCCGCCCGCCGCTTCACCAGGTTGGTGGACTCCACCACGGTGGCCGTCAACGCCTCCACCCGCTTCACCGACGGCGGCGAGTTCGGCTTCGGCGCGGAGATCGGCATCTCCACCCAGAAGCTGCACGCCCGCGGCCCGATGGGCCTGCCCGAGCTGACCAGCACCAAGTACATCGTCACTGGTGACGGGCACGTCCGGGGCGAGTCCACGCAGACCGTCGGCGGGGGCGCGGACGCCCGCTGAACGCGGTGCGCGGGGCGGCCGTCACACGTGTGACGGACCAACTGCCGGGAGCCACAGACAAATCGCCCGGCCGGTAATACGCTGAATCCGTGGCTGAGGATGTGGGGGGCTTCCCGTACCCCGACGGCGCCGACCACGGTGGTGCGGACGACGAGTTCGCCACCGTGGTCTTCGATGAGGCCTTCGTCCGGTCCGCCGCCGTGCACGAGCCGACCGCCAAGGAGCGGCAACTCGCCGCCGCCGAGGCCCGGTTCGAGCCGGACACCGCGGGCCCGGGCTGGGGCCGTGACGTCCCGGCCGGGGAGGGGTTGCCGCTGGAGCTGCGCCCGTACCCGAGCGGACTCGACGCGGACCACCTCTACCCCGATCCCTGGTCGGGGCCGGGCCGGGCGGCCGACCGCCGGGTCCGGCGGCGGTGGCGACGCGGCTACGACCCGGTGCGCGCCCGCGGGCGGTACGTGGCCCAGCAGCGCTGGCACCGGCCGGTGGCCTGGGTGCTCGCCGTGATCATGGGCGTGAGCCTGGTGGCGGTCGCGGTCGCGGCGGTCTACCAGGGCGTGGGCGGCTCCTCGGGCACGCCCCGGCGCCCCGAGTCCGGCAGCAGCAGCGCCGGGGTCGAGCCGGGGCAGACACCGGCCGAGCCCCCGCTGGTGGTGACCGCGCCCGCCGGCTAGCGCGGGCGTACGCCCCGGGGCGGTGGTCACGGAGCGTTCCCGGGAATGTGCGCCCTGACCCTCGTGGCGGCGCCGGTGTCCGCCTACCCTGGTGGTGTGGGTGACCCGCGAGAGCCTCCGGAGGGTACGCCCGAGGGCGGTTCCGGCAACGAGGACGAATTCCGGTCCGTCGTGTTCGACGAATCGTTCGTGAGGGCTGCCCGCATCCAGGAACTGTCCGCCCGGGAGCGGCTGGCGGGCTCCTTCGGCAAGGCCACCCGGCCGCGGGGGCGGTTCGGCCTGCTGGGCACCGTCCCGCGTCAGGCGTTCGCCCTGCTGCTGCTCATCCTGCTCGCCTTCGGGGCCGCGGTGTACTTCGGGGTGAGCTCGCCGAAGGGGGTCGCGGTACGGCCCGAGGGAAGCCAACTGACCGTCAGCCTGGTCGCGTTGAGCCCGGCTTCGGCCGTCCACCCGGTCGCCGACCCGGCGAACCCGTTCGCCGTGCTGCCGCCGGGGTACGGGGACGGCACGATCGGGCTGAACACCCCGACCGGGGCCGCCAGCGGGCACTTCAGCCGGGTCGAGGTGGCCAAGGCGCTCGACACCGTCCAGCGCTACCTGGTCGCCTCCTCGCTGTCCCCGGCCACGCTGGTCCAGGGCGCCACCGCGGACGTCCGGGCCTTCGTCACGTCCGGTGAGCAGGCGGAGTTCGACGCGAGCGTGGCGCAGCCGGTGGACGACCGGCACCACGCGGTGACCGGCTGGATGGTCCGTTTCGACCCGGCGCAGGTCGCGCTGGCCTCGAACACCGTGAAGGTGGCCGGCGCGATGCGGATCGACGAGGCGGACAGCGGGACCCTGCAGATCACCACCGACCACACCTTCGTCTACGCGCTGAAGCCGGCCGGCGCCCCGGCCGGAGCGCCGGTCACCCTGGAGACCGTGCGGCGGCAGCTGACCTTCGAGTTCGACCGGGTCGACCTGGCCTCGGCGCAGCTGCGGCTGGTGGACTCGGTGGTGCAGGCCGGGCCGGAGCCCTGCGGCACCTCGACGGCGGGCTTCCTGCAGCCGGTGCTGGCCACCGCGCAGGGCACGGTGGTCGCGCCGCCGACGCCGGTCGACCCCGGCAACCACGCCCGGCCGGGCTGGCAGGTGTGCGGGGTGTTGGCGGGCAGCTGAGGCGCCCGGGCCGTGGAACGGCGCGGCGGCCGGTGCCCCGGGCGGGACACCGGGTGCTGGCCGCCGT
>NZ_JBHVFE010000502.1:0-6297 GCF_042801945.1 Kitasatospora sp. NPDC057542 | reverse complement strand
GCCCCCGCCCCCGCCGGAGGCCGCGCCGGTCGAGCCGGCGGCCGCACCGGCGCCGGCCCCCGAGGAGCCGGAGGTCGCGGCGGCCGTCCCGGCCGCTGCCGCACCGCCGACCGCGGCGGCACCGCCCACGGCGGCCGCGGCGGCGCTGAACCCGCCGACACCGATCCAGACGAGCACACCGCCGGGAAGCAGGGCGCGCAGCCCGGTGTTGATCTCGCTCAGTTCCAGGCAGGCGGCCGTGCAGCGGTCGCACTCCTTGAGGTGCCGTCCGACCTCCGCCGAGGCCCGCTTGCGCAGCGAGCCTCGCGCGTACGCCCCGAGCCGGTTGGCGTAGGCCTCGCAGGCACTGTCCTGGCTGCCCGAGAGGTGCGCCTGGAGGAACGCGGCGGCGAGCCGGTCGCGGGCCCGGTGGGCCTGGACGGCGGTGGCGTTGGCGGTCTTGCCGAGCATCACCGCGACGGTCTTCGGTGACTCCCGCTCGACCTCGGTGTGCCAGAGCACCACCCGGTCGTCCTCGGGCAGTTCGGCGTAGGCCTGCATGACCATCCGCTGGTCGGCCATCGCCATCGCCCAGGCGTCGGCGCCCGGGTCGGCGAGGTCGACGTCGACCACGGCGGCCGAGGTCTGCGCGAACACGGCGAAGTCGTCCACGAGTTGCTCGCGCCGCTCGCTGCGGTGCCAGGCGGCGGCGACGTTGCGCACGGCGGTCAGCAGGTAGGCGCGGACGGCGAACTCGGGGCCCTTGCCCGCCCGCAGCGCCTGCAGCGTGCGGGCGAACACCTCGCCCGCGAGGTCCTCGGCGGTGAAGCTGTCCCGGCAGCAGGTGCGCGCGTAACGGCGCACCGAGTCGGCGTGCCGGCGGTAGATCTCCTCGTACGCGGTGTCGTCGCCGGCCCGCACCCGGGCGGTCAACTCGGCGTCGGAGGAGGGGCGCTCGCTGTCCACCGGATCGGCGGGGGCGGGCACGGTCGGCCGGGCGGTCCGGCCGTCGCCGGGGAACGGTTCGCCGACGAACGCCTCGGGGGCGACACCGCCCCGGCCCGCCGGGGCCTGCCCGGGCACCCGGCCCGGGGGCAGCGCGGCGGCGGAGGCGGAGAGCGTCTCGCGGCTGGGCATCCCGGCCTGGTCGGGGACGTGTCCGGCGGCCGAACCCGCTGCGGCGCCCGGCACTTGGGCCGTTCCGCCGGTACTGCCGAGACTGCAGGGGCCCGCGCCGGACCCTTCGGCGGAATCACCGGAGAGGCCTCCGAAGTCGAGGCCGTACCCGTAGTCGTTCTGTTCCTCGGCGCTCACAACGGACCCCAGATTCCACGACAGCCCCCGCAGTGTGGCAGGGCGCGTGGGAGCGCGAAGGCGCTCGGTTCCCCGGCGTGCGGCGCCGACGGCGCGCGAACGGCGCGCATCGGGACATTGGCTCCAACCACGGGCAAAGGATGGCATAGCGCAGGGGCCTGCGGTAGCCGGACCGGCCGCCTTCCACTCCTCCGAGGGGCCGCCGCGGATGCGTCCGCCCAGCGTGCGGCGATGGGGTGTGCGACTCCCACGCCCGGCGCGCGCACTCGGGCCGCGCGCCGGTCTTCCCTCCAAGTCCCTTGCCCGCCGGGCGTGGCGGACGGTCGGCGGGTGAGCGTCAGCGCGCCCGCAGGCCGTCCAGCAGGATCTGCAGCAGCCGGTCCGAGGGCCCGGCGGCCGGCTGACCGTCCGTCTGCGGAGAAATCGGCGAGAAACCGCCGGCCGTCGGCGCGGAGACCGACGGACGGACCGCGTGCACCGGCACCGAGGCGGTCAGCACCAGCACCACGTCCGACACCGTGACGCCCGGCCGCAGTTCGCCCGTCGCACCGGCCCGCGCCACCAGGGCGGCCAACAGCTGGAGCAGCAGCCGGGGATCGGCGTCGGCAGCCGACGGCTCGACCACCCCGCCGGAGCGGGCCTCCTCGCCGCGCAGGTCGAAGCGGACCGCCGCGGGCGGTTCCGGTGCCCGCTGCCCGGGCACCCGGCCAAGTTCCTCCGCGTACCGGAACGCCTCCGGCGGCAGCAGTCGCCCGGCGCCGCTGCTCACCGCGCGGGCCAGGTAGCCGGCCAGCGCCTCCCAGGCGCCGGCGCCGCCGTACAGCGACTCCCGTGCCTGCGCGGTCAGCCACGCCACCTCCTCGGCGGCGATCCGCTGGACCAGCACCTCCTTGCTCGGGAAGCGCCGGTAGACGGTGCCGACCCCGACTCCGGCCCGGCGTGCGACCTCCTCCATCGGCGCGCCGTAGCCGAACTCGCCGAACACCTCGCGGGCCGCCCGCAGCACGCTCTCCAGGTTCCGCCGGGCGTCCACCCGCAGCCGGGCCCCGGGCACCGGCGCGGCGGCCGGTGCGGCCTCGGCCCGGTACGGGACGGCGGCATGAACCATTCCGACCTGCGCCGGCCCGCTCTGCGGCGGAAGGTCCACCGGACCACGCTGCTCGGGGACCATGCCCGGTCCGGCCTGCGGTGCACCCGCCCGCCCCAACACCTGCTCCTGATCCATCATCCCAACTCTCCCCCGCAGGCGTCCGAAACCGGACCCTGTCGTCGCCCGCCCCTGCACCCCCCGGTGCAGCTCAGCCCGTCAGAAATGACCCGATGACCCATTGCTCGTGCCGCCCGTCCCGTTCCGGTGACCACGGTTCGTGCCGCCGTGCCGGGTCCACGTCCGGCTCGGCGCGTCGGCACCGTCCGGGGCCCTGTCCGGGATCTACCCTTCCCCGGATGACTGTCCCCCAGTCGGGTTCTCACGCCAACGCTGGAACTGGCCGTAATGGCCGCTCCACGGTGCGTCGCCGCCGATTGTCATGGCGACGGCTGCCCCGGTACACAATCCGACCATAGTTCACCACTCTCCGAGGCCGAAAGTGCGTCAGAAAGTCGCCCAGTAGGCACAACTGGCCACGACGGTCACTCCTGTGGCAACCAGCCCCGTACGGACTGTGGACAAGACGACCCCCGCCGGTCCTTCATAGGGGGGCGTGATGGGGGGACACCCCCGGCCGCGGGGCCGGGTCGAAACGTCGCTTCGGCAGGAGGTGCACCATCAGGATCCTGATCGCCGGCGGCGGCTGCGCCGGAACGGCCGCCGCACTCCACCTCCAGCGCGCCCTGCGGGAACGGCTGCGGCGCGGCGAGGTGGAGATCACCGTCGTCGAGCCGCAGGCCTACTTCACCTACCATCCGCTGCTGGCCGAGGTGGCGGCCGGCTCGATCGACCCGAGACACGTGGTGGTCCCGCTGCGCCGGGTCCTGCCGGACTGCCGGGTGCTCACCGCCCGGATCACCCGGATCGAACACGCCTCCCGGTGCGCACTGGCCGACGCCGCGGGTCCGGGAGAACCCCCCGCCCCCGTCGAACTGCCCTACGACATCCTCGTGGTGGCCCCCGGCTCGGTCTCCCGCACGGCGCCGGTGCCCGGGCTCGCCGAACACGGCCTCGGCTTCTCCACCGTCGGCGAGGCGGTGGGCCTGCGCAACCACGTCCTGGAACAGCTCGACCTCGCCTCCGCCACCCGCGACCCGGCGCTGCGCCAGTCCGCGCTCACCTTCGTCTTCGTCGGCGCCGGCTACGCGGGCGTCGGCGCGCTCGCCGAACTGGAGGACATGGTCCGCACCGCCGTGCGCGGCTACCACAACGTCCGCGCCGAGGACCTGCACTGGGTCCTGGTCGAGGCGACCGGCCGGATCCTCGCCGAGGAGTCGCCCGAACTCGCCGAGCACACCCTCGGCGAACTGCGCGAACGCGGCGTCGACATCCGGTTGCGCACCACCCTGGAGTCGGCCGCCGACCGGGTCGTGGCGCTCTCCGACGGCAGCCGCTTCGGCGCCCGCACCCTGGTCTGGACGGCGGGCGTCCGGCCCTCCCCGCTGCTGCGCGAGACCGACCTGCCGCTGGACACCCTCGGCCGGGTGCGATGTCTGGCGACCCTGCAGGCCGTCGGACCGGACGGACGCGCCCTGCCCGGCGTCTGGGCGGCCGGCGACTGCGCCGCCGTCCCGGACCCGAACGCGGAGGGCGCCCCCTGCGCGCCCAACGCCCAGCACGCCTTCGCCCAGGCCGAACTGCTCGCCCGTAACGTCGTGGTGGCCCTGGACGGCGGGCCGCACTCCCCGGGCCTGGCCGACTACCGGCCCGGCCCCGCCGCCTGCTCGACCTCGCTCGGTCCGCACCGGGCCGTCGCGCACACCCGGCGCGGCGGCAGGCTCACCGGCCGCCGGGCCTGGTGGCTGCACCGGGCGCGGCACCTGCGACGGCTGCCGAGCGCCGAGCGCCGCGTGCGGGTGCTGATGGACTGGGTGCTCGGCGGGGTGTTCTCCCGCGAGGTGGTCTCGCTGGGCGCGATGGAGCACCCGCGTTCGGTCTTCGAGGAAGGGTTCGACCCGAGGTCCGGACGGCCGTCCGACGCCGGACCGGATGCTCCCCGGTGACCGCACCCGCCGACCCGGGCCGGCGGCCGACCGGAGGGCGGATCGGACGGCCACGCCGGGCGCGCGACTTCCGGAACCGGGCCTCCGCCTGACAGGATCAGCCCGACCTGGTCATTACCCCGTGTGCTGCTGCGTACACAAAAAGTGATGATATGCCTGGAAAACGAGGAAGCGGCCGTCGTTTGAACCTCATGCGCTGGAGCGCCCGGCTCACCGGAGTCCCCCGGCGTGCCGTCCCGCCCAACGGGACCGGCACCGAGGACGGTGCGCCCTGCCCCGACGGCGTCGTCGTGCCCGGCCCCCGCGACCCGGACGGCCCCGCCGCCGGCGCCGAGCTCCTCGACCCGCAGAAGCCGCAGAACCTGCGCGAGGTCCTCAACCGCATCCCCGCTCCGGTCGCCGTCACCTACGGCCCGCTCCACCAGCTCGGCTACGCCAACCGCGCCTACCGCGACCTCTTCGGCGACCGCCCCACCGGCCTGCCCGCCGCCGAGGCCCTCCCCGAACTCGGCAGCATGGGCGTCCTGCCGCTGATGGACCAGGTCATCCGCGGCGGCCGCCCGCGCAGCGTCAAGGCCCGATGCATCCTCGGCCTCACCGGCAACCGCTACTACAACGTGTCCTGCGTCCCGCTCGGAACCGGGGAGAACTGCGATGCCGCCGAAGGACCGCCCGCCGGAGTGCTGATCTTCGCCGCCGAGGTCACCGACCAGGTCCTCGCCGCCGCCCGCCTGCGCGAGGCCGAACGGCGCCAGCGCGAGGCCGCCGTCACCCTCCAGCGCAGCCTGCTTCCGCAGAAGCTCGACCAGCCGGCCGGCCTGCGGGTCGCCGCCACCTATCAGCCGGGCGGCGCCGAGGCCGCGGTCGGCGGCGACTGGTACGACGTCATCGCCATCGACGGCGAGCGCACGGCACTCGTCATCGGCGACGTCATGGGCCGCGGCCTGCGTGCCGCCGCCGTCATGGGCCAGCTGCGGACCGCCGTCCGCGCCTACGCCCGCCTCGACCTGCCCCCGCACGAGGTGATGCGCCTGCTCGACGGCCTCGCCATGGAGATCGACGCCAACCAGATCGCCACCTGCACCTACGCCGTCTGGGACCCGCAGTGCCGCACCCTCTCCTACGCCTCCGCCGGACACCTCCCCGTGCTGCTGCGCTGCCCGGACGGCACCATCCTGCGCAGCGAGGAACAGAACGGCCCGCCGCTCGGCACCGGCGGCGGCCTGCACGTCTCCCACACCCTGCGCCTGCTCCCCGGTACGACCGGTGTCCTCTATACCGACGGACTGGTCGAGCGCCGCGACGAGGACATCGACCAGGGCCTCGACCTCCTGGCCCGCACCCTGACCGGTGCGATCGGTGCCCCCGAGGTGATCTGCGCCCGGTTGCTGCGGGCGATGGGCGTGACCTCCGAGCACGACGACGACGTCGCCGTCCTGGCCTTCCAGCTGCCGGTGGAGGAGGGGACCGAGAATTCGGTTGCGCCGGTTGACTCGGCCAGGCCGAAGGTCTAGTGTTCTTCGAGCTGCCTGGCAGGGAGCACCGGACACGCGTCTGCGCGGACGGTCCCGGGGCAGCCAATCCTCTGAAACACCACTTCCCGGTTCGGGCCGGGTCGCTTCGTCGTTTTCACGTCGCGGCCTGCTGCGTATTCGGCGTGTGCGTTTTATCGGGTTGCGGTCGGATTCGCTTTTCGGAGCGGAGATCGGCTAGAGTTTGAAACGTCGGACGGGGCGTCAAACCCCGGAAGACGCCAGCGAGTTGGATGAGCGAAGCCCCGGAAACGGAGCGGAAAACATCTGATAAGCTGGAAACACGAAAGAACGAAGCCCGGAGGATTCGCTGGAAGGC
>NZ_JBHVFE010000501.1:0-6368 GCF_042801945.1 Kitasatospora sp. NPDC057542 | reverse complement strand
CGGACGCCCTTCGGGAGACCCCTCGGGACGTCGCCTCGAACGTCCGTCAGACGGAGCGCAGTTCGGCGTAGCGGCGGAGGAACAGCGCCTCGGTGAGGGCCATCCGCTCCAGCTCCTGCGGGTCGACGCTCTCGTTGACCGCGTGGATCTGGGTGGTCGGCTCCTCGACGCCGATCAGCACGATCTCGGCCTGGGGGTAGAGCGAGCGCAGCGTGTTGCAGAGCGGGATCGAGCCGCCCTCGCCGGAGGCGACCATCGCGGTGCCGAAGGCCTCGGCCATCGCCCCGCCCATGGCCTCGTACGCCGGGCCGTTGGTGTCGGCCCGGAACGGCGCGCCGCTGCCCTGGCGTTGGACGGTGAGCCGGGCACCGAGCGGGACCTGCGCCTCCAGGTGGGCGACCAGCGCGTCCTGGGCGGCGCCCGCGTCCGTGCCCGGCGCGACGCGCAGGCTGATCAGGGCCTTGGCGGTGGCCTGGACGGAGGAGGTGGCGCCGATCACCGGCGGGGCGTCGATGCCGAGGACGGTGACGGCCGGGCGGGCCCAGAGGCGGTCGGCGATGGTGCCGGTGCCGGTCAGGGCGACGCCGTCGAGCACCTTGGCGTCGGCGCGGAACTGCTCCTCGGGGTACTGCACGCCGGTCCAGGTCTGGTCGGCCGTCAGGCCGGCCACCGCGACGTCGCCGTTCTCGTCGTGCAGCGAGGCCAGCATCCGGACCAGGGACTGGAGCGCGTCCGGGGCGGCGCCGCCGAAGGCGCCGGAGTGCAGGTTGCCGGCCAGCGTGGTGACCGTGGCCTCGACGACCGTCATGCCGCGCAGCGAGGTGGTGACGGTGGGCAGGCCGGGGGCGAAGTTGCCGGTGTCGCCGATGATGATGGCGTCGGCGGCGAGCAGCTCGGGGTGGGCCTCGGCGTAGCGCTCCAGACCGCCGGTGCCCTGCTCCTCGGAGCCCTCGACGATGATCTTCAGGCCGACCGGGTAGGCGTCGCCGTGGACCTGACGCAGCGCCCGCAGGGCGGTCAGGTGCATCAGGATGTTGCCCTTGCAGTCGGCGGCGCCGCGCCCGTACCAGCGGCCGTCGCGCTCGGTCAGCTCGAAGGCGGGGCTGAGCCAGGCGTCCTCGTCCAGCGGGGGCTGGACGTCGTAGTGGGAGTAGAGCAGGACGGTCGGCGCGCCCTTGGGGCCGGGCAGCTCGCCGTAGACGGACTGGGTGCCGTCCGGGGTGTCCAGCAGCCGGATGTCGGTCAGGCCCTCGGCGGCGAAGGCGTCGGCGACCCAGCGCGCGGCCTTCTCGCACTCCTGGACCGGGAACTGGCGCGGGTCGGCGACCGACGGGAAGGCGACCAGCTCGGCGAGGTCGGTGCGGGCACGGTCCATCAGGGACCGGACGGCGTCGGCCAGGGGCTGTGACATCGGGGCTCCGAGGGGACGGTCCGCCCTTCGAGGTGGTGCGGGCGGAGGAGACGGCTTGCGGTAGTGCCGATCATAGGCGGAGCGGAACGGGGAGCTCCGAGGGTGTGGCACGGACCCGGAGGGATCGGGCGGCCGGTGCGGGGGCGGCGCGTTCGACCGGAGCGGTCGGACGCATAGGATTGCTCGACGTGACTGACTCCGGAAGCTCCGATTCCCGCAGCCCGCTCGACAGCCCGGCCGAGGGCGGTCCGATCGACGACGCGGCGGCGCCGCCGGACGGCGTCTGGGACGTCGTGGTGGTCGGCGCCGGACCGGCGGGCTCCTCGGCCGCGTACGCCGCCGCGGCCCAGGGCCGCCGGGTGCTGCTGCTCGACAAGGCCGAACACCCGCGGTACAAGACCTGCGGCGGTGGCATCATCGGCCCCTCCCGGGACAGCCTGCCGCCGGGCTTCCGGCTGCCCCTGCAGGACCGGGTGCACGCCGTCACCTTCGCCTACGACGGGAAGTACACCCGCACCCGGCGGTCCAAGCGAATGCTGTTCGGCCTGGTCAACCGGGACGAGTTCGACCTGCGCCTGGTGCAGGCGGCCAAGCAGGCCGGGGCGGTGCTGGTCACCGGAGTGACCGTCACCGGCGTCGAGCAGCGCGGCGGCGGGCACCGGACGGCGCTGGTGACGGCCGCCGACGGGCGCACCTTCGAGGCCCGTGCGGTGGTCGGCGCGGACGGCAGCGCGAGCCGGATCGGCCGGCACGTCGGCGTCACCTTCGACCAGATCGACCTCGGCCTGGAGGCGGAGATCCCGGTGCCGGCGCAGGTCGCCGCGGACTGGGCGGGCAGGATCCACCTCGACTGGGGCCCGCTGCCCGGCAGCTACGGCTGGGTGTTCCCGAAGACCGAGACCAGCAGCCTGACCGTCGGCGTCATCTCGGCGCGCGGCGACGGCGAGCGCACCAAGCAGTACCTCGCCGACTACATCCGCCGGCTGGGCCTGTCCGGGTTCACCCCCAGGGTCGAGTCCGGGCACCTGACCCGCTGCCGGGCCGAGGACTCGCCGCTCTCCCGCGGCCGGGTGCTGGTCGCCGGGGACGCGGCCGGACTGCTGGAACCGTGGACCCGCGAGGGCATCTCGTACGCGCTGCGCTCGGGCCGGCTGGCCGGCGAGTGGGCGGTGAAGGTCGCCGAGGCGGGCGACGCGGCGGCGGTGCGGCGCGAGGCGCTGAACTACGCCTTCGCGGTCAAGGCCGGGCTGGGCGTGGAGATGCGCGCGGGCAAGCAACTGCTGGGCGCCTTCGAGCGGCGGCCGTACCTGTTCCACGCAGCAGTCTGCCTGGTGCCGGCGGCCTGGCGGGCCTTCGCCCGGACCACCCAGGGGCACACCTCCTTCTCCCAGGTGCTGCGGCAGTACCGGGCCGCGCGGCGGCTGACGGCGATGGCCTCGCGGTAGGGCGGCCGTCGTGACGCGGGGCCGGCGCCCCTCCCCGGTGCGGGGAGGGGCGCCGGCCCCGTTTCCGTGGTGGCGCCGGGTACCCGAGCCCCGGGTCGGGTCGTGCGGCCTGCGTGATCCCAGGGCCGGGTCGTGCGGACTACTTCAGCCCAGGGTCGGGCTGTGCGGACTACTTGAGCCCGGTGTCCAGTGCCGACATCAGGGTGCCGGACGGGGTGTCGCCGGACATCTCCCAGATCATGCCGCCGAGCAGGTTCTTCGACTTGAGGTAGGCCGTCTTCTGCGAGATCGACCAGGCGTCGTCGAAGGTCCACCACTGGCCGCCCGATCCCGTGTAGCCGTACGTCGCAACGGACTTGGGGTCGTGGTAGACCTTGAGGCCGGGGAGGGCGGTGACCAGGTTGTTGTACCCGCGGGTGCCGGCCTCGTCGGTGAACTGGCCCGGTGCGGCGCCGTTCGCGGACTGCCAGGCGCCGTTCGCGCCGCCGTCCGCGACGCTCTGCCAGCCGCGCCCGTAGAACGGGAAGCCGATGGTCAGCTTGCGCGGGTTGACCCCGGCGTTCAGGTACGTCCGGACGGCCGTGTCCACGCTGAAGTGGGTGTTGTAGGGGTCGTTCGGGTCCTGGAAGAGGTTGGAGGCGTGGCCGGTGCGGTTCGGCTCCCAGGAGTTGTCGCTGCCCGAGCCGTGGAAGTCGTAGCCCTGGACGTTGGCGATGTCCAGCGAGCTGAAGATCTTCGAGAGGTCCCAGCCGGCGGCGACCTTCGCGGGGTCGGCCGGGGTGAAGGCGGTGAGCAGCTTGTGCGAGCCGCCCAACGCGTCCAGCTGCTTGCGGAATTCGGCCAGCAGCAGGGTCAGGTTGTCCTTGTCGTCGGCGCTCCAGTGGTTGCCCGGGTGGCCGTCGCCGGAGCCGGGCCACTCCCAGTCGAGGTCGATGCCGTCGAAGATGCCCGCCGCCACGCCGTCGCCGCCGGCACCGTTGTAGACCGGCAGGTTGCCCTTGATCCAGGTGTCGATGCAGGACTTGACGAACTTCTGGCGGGACGCGTCGGTGGCGGCGGCGTCGGAGAAGTACTTGGAGTAGGTCCAGCCGCCGAGCGAGACGACCACCTTCAGGTTCGGGTACTTGGCCTTGAGCTTCTTCAACTGGTTGAAGTTGCCCCGGAGTTTGCCCCAGCCGTCGTCGGCCACGCCGTCCACCGACTGGTCGGCGCTCATCGCCCGGCCGTAGTCCGCGTCGGCGTCACCGGTGCCGGTGCCCTGGTCCGGGTCCTCCGGGTTGCCGGTGGTGCCCTTGGTGACGCCCGCCATGCAGGTCAGGTTGACCGGATCGATGTTCTCGAAGGCGTAGTTGACGACGTCGAGCTTGGCGGCGGCGCCCGAGGTGTCCAGGTTCTTGACGAAGTACTGGCGGCCGTAGATGCCCCACTGGACGAAGTAGCCGACCCGGGCGTACTTCCCGGCGCCGACCAGGTCCGAGGTGGTCGCGGTGAGCGGTGCGGAGGCGGGCGAGGCGTTGTCGGCGGCGTCCCGGGCCTTCACGGTGAACGTGTAGGTGGTGGACGGCGAGAGGCCGCCGACGGTTGCGCCGAGGGTGCTGCCGGTGACCGTGGTCGCCAGGGTGTTGCCCTGGTACACGTCGTACGCGGCGACCCGGACGTTGTCGGTGGCGGCGTTCCAGGCGAGCTTCACGTCCGTCGAACTGACCGCCGTCGCCCGGAGGTTGGCCGGTGCCGTGGGCGGCGAGGTGTCGGTGGACGGGTCGAAGGTTGACGCGGTGACGGACGCGCTGAGCGAACCGGTGTTGCCTCGGCTGTCCTTGGCCCGGACGGTCAGGGTGTACGAGGTGGCCGGGGTGAGGCCGGTGACCAGGACGCTGGTGGACGAGCTGGAGGCGAGCACGGTGCTGCCGCTCAGCACGTCGTAGGAGGCGACCGGGAAGTCGCCGCCGGTGGCGGCCGGCCAGCTCAGGGCGAGCGTGTGCGCGGTGGACTCGGTGACCGTCGGGGTGCCCGGTGCGGACGGCGGGACGTCCGCGCTGCCGTCGCACTTGTCGCCGTTGATGCGGCAGTTGAGCGGGGTGGAGACCGGGCCGTTGCCGACGAACCAGAAGCTGTACGGCTCGGTGGTGCTGTGGGCGTTGACGGTGGAGTTGTAGAACGCGGCCGTGGCGGTGACGTGCCGGCCGCCGACGGTCGCGGTGCCGTTGTAGCTGTTGCCGATGGTGACGCCGGCCGGGAGGTCGAACTCCAGGGTCCAGCCGCTCACCGCGGTCGCGCTGTCGTTGTGGACGACGTAGGTGCCCTGCCACCAGGAGCCGTTGTCGGCGGTGGTGAAGGTGGCGCTGAGCTTTCCGGCGGCGTTCGCCGGGGCGGCCAGCGCGGTGAGCGCGGCGAGGGGCAGGAGCAGGACGGAGAGCAGTGCCAGCAGTCTGCTGCGCACGCGCGGGCGCCCGGCCCGGGATCGAGCGGACATGGTTCTCCCTGTGGCTGTGGGGGTGAACAGGGTGACGTAGAACCTTGGTTGATCCATTGATCCGTGTGCGATCGACGCCTGCGCCGTGGGGAGGCGCGGCATGGGAACTGTAGGAGGACTGGACCAATGCGTCAACAGGTCTGTACCACTGGCGAGCATGGGGGGCCGCCGCCGGGCCGGCCGGCTCTGGCCGAGGGACGGGTGGGCGTGCCAGAGTCGACCGGGCGTCGTCCGCACCCCCGGACCGCACCCGCAGCCCGACCCACCCTCAGCCCGAAGGCAGGCCCCGCCGATGACCAGTGCAGCGCCCCTCGTCCACGTCAGCACCGCCGACGCCGTCACCACGCTCACCCTCGACTCGCCGCACAACCGCAACGCGCTCTCCACCCGGCTGATGGCCGAGCTGCACGCCGGGCTGGCCTCCGCCGCGGCCGACCCGGAGGTCCGCGCGGTGGTGCTCGGGCACACCGGCAAGGTGTTCTGCGCGGGCGCGGACCTCTCCGAGGCGACCGGCGCGGACCCGACGGTCGGCCCGCGCGGCCTGGTCGAGCTCCAGCGGGCCATCGTGGACTGCGCCAAGCCGGTGATCGCCGTCATCGACGGGCACGTCCGGGCCGGCGGTCTGGGCCTGGTCGGCGCGGCGGACCTCGCCGTCGCCGGACCGGCCTCGACGTTCGCCTTCACCGAGGTGCGCCTCGGCCTCGCGCCCGCCGTCATCTCGCTGCCGCTGCGCCCGAAGCTGGACCCGCGCGCCGCCTCCCGCTACTACCTCACCGGCGAGGTCTTCGACGCCGCCGAGGCCGCCCGGATCGGGCTGATCACCAGCGCCACCGACTCCGCCGAGTCCACCGGCGTGGTGCTGAAGGGCCTGCTGGACGCGCTGCGCCTGGGCTCCCCGCAGGGCCTGGCGGAGTCGAAGCGGCTGGCCAACGCCGAGGTGGTGCGCTCCTTCGAACGGGACGCGGACGAGCTGGTGGAGCTGTCGGCGCGGCTCTTCGGTTCGGCGGAGGCACAGGAGGGGATGCGGTCGTTCCTGGAG
>NZ_JBHVFE010000500.1:0-6371 GCF_042801945.1 Kitasatospora sp. NPDC057542 | reverse complement strand
GCGGTGATGCCCGGCTGCGCGCCGGCACCGAAGGACCAGCCCTCGACGTCGCCGGGTGCCGGGTTGTAGCTGCCCGCGCCCAGGCTGCTGTACGACCAGGGGCCGCCGTGCTGGGCGTGCCAGTACGACCAGTAGGCGCTGCCGGTCGGGTTGGTGCAGGTCGTCGGCAGGGCGTTGATGGTGCAGACGAAGCCCGGGTAGCGCGGGTGGAAGGCGTACGAGAATCCGGCGCCGGTCAGCGCGGCCAGGCCACTGGCCGGGTCGCCGAGCGCGCAGCCGGTCTGGATGCCGCCGCCGACGGCGGTGAAGTCGACCACGACGGTGACTCCGGTGGTGCCGGTGCAGGCGGCCGCCTGCGCCTGCGGGGCCTGGACGGCGCAGACGCCGAGCAGTCCGGCGGTGAGGGCCGCCGCGGCGGCGATCGACCCGAGCGTACGGCGGGCCGGGCGGACCGCGGTGAGAGTGTCGGTCATCGGTGAAATCCTCCTGGTGTCAGGCTCGTTCAGCGCGCGACCGGGGCCGGGCAGGCCAGGGTCGGGGCATCGGGGCGGGCCCCGGAAGCGGAGAGGGTGGCCAGCGGGGTGCCCGCGAGGCCGAGGACGGCCTGCGCGGTGGCCCGGGCGCCGTTGCCCGCGTTGAAGCCGGACGCGTCATAGGCGACGGCTCCGCGGACCGCCGGGTCGGCGGAGCAGCCCTGCTGGAACGTGACCAACCGGCTCCAGCCCTTGAGGCCGGCGACGAGGCGCCCGCCGGAGAGCAGCGCCTGGGTGGCCAGGCCGGTGGTGTTGGCATTGGAGGCGCTCGCCCCGGCCGCCGCGAACCCGCCGTCGGTGTTCTGGTGGGCGGTGAGCCAGCCCAGGCCCGTGTTCGCCTTGGCGGCGCGACCGGTGGCGGCGAGGGCCTGGACGGCGAGTGCGGTGGCGTCGGGGTCACTGGTGCAGGTGGCCTGGCCGAAGGAGACCGGGAAGCCGCCGTCCGCGCACTGGCTGTTCGCGAGGAAGTCGACAGCCGCCGCCGGAGCGTCACCGGGTGTGCGGTGCAGGGCGATCACGGCGAGGGACTGGCCGAAGGCGTTGCTGTAGTCGCCCCACTGGGAGCGGTCGGAGAAACGGCCCTCGGCGGTCTGCAGCGAGCGCAGGCGGGCCGGCAGGTCGACGCCGCCGAAGGCCGTCGGGCTCCCACCGCGGACCTCGACGGCGAGCAGCAGCTTGGCGGTCGCGCCCGCGTAGGCCTCGGTGGTGCCGTCGCCGAGGTAGCCACTGATGATCTCGGGCTTCGCCAGCCAGGCGGTGGCCTTCGCGGCGGCCTCGTCGGAGCTGTGCGAGGCGGCGAAGGCCAGCACGGCGTCCACGGTCAGGCCCTGGTCGGGGTAGGCGGTCCCGTTGAAGACGGACTCGAAGTGGTCGCCGTCCACGAGCTGGCGGGCCAGCCAGCCGCCCGCGGCGGCGTCGGGGCGGACCGTCGGGGACGAGGTCGCGGCGGCGGGCGCGGCGTGGGCGGCGGTGGCCGCCGGGAGCGCGGTGGCGAGTGCGAGGGCGGGTATCGCGAGCAGACCGAGAGTGCGGCGGAGCGCGGGCATGGGTGCCTTTCCGGGCCTGGACGCAGGGGCCCGGAGGACGTCGGCGACACGCCGGGCAGCCCTCGGAGCTCCGGCCCGCAGACCACGACGGGAGGAGGGGACGACACACCTCCGCCGACGGGTAATCGGGCTCGCCGCCGACGTGGAGCCGGAGGCCTACCGTTGCGGGTCAGCGCCGGATTCGGACCGGACTTCCCCCATCGGCGGAGTCGCTACTTGACGGCCCATCATGGCGAAACGGAAAAGATCCGGTCAAGGGTTCGTGCGTCACGTCACGGTGGTCCATACCCGGCTTCGCGACGCGCTCCTCCCGGCTGCCGGCGTGATCAGGGTGTCTCGGACGGCAGAATGCCTCTCATGCGGCACATCTTCGTCATCGGCATCGGCGCGGGCGACCCCGACCACCTCACCCTGCAGGCGGTCAAGGCACTCGCCCGCACGGATGTCTTCTTCATCCTCGACAAGAGCGAGGAACGGCAGGACCTGATCCGGCTGCGTCGCCGGATCCTGGCCGAGCACGGGCGGCCCGGGCACCGGCTCGTCGAAGCGCCGGACGCGGAGCGGGACCGCACCACCCCGGCATACGCGACCGCCGTGGACGACTGGCGCGTCCGCCGCGCCGACCTGGTCGAGCAGCTGGCCGTCGAGCACCTCGGTGAGGGCGAGACGGGCGCGTTCCTGGTCTGGGGGGATCCGAGCCTCTACGACAGTGTCATCGCCGTGGTGGACGACGTACGGGCCCGCGGCACGGTCGCGTTCGACTACGAGGTGATCCCGGGCATCAGCAGTGTGTCCGCGCTCGCCGCCCGCCACCGCACCACGCTGACCCGGGTCGGCCGCCCGGTACAGATCACCACCGGCCGCCGCCTGGCCGAGGGGTTCCCCGAGGACGTGGACGACGTGGTGGTGATGCTCGACGGCCGGGCCGCCTTCAGCGGGATCGACCCCGAGGGGCTGGAGATCCACTACGGCGCCTACCTCGGCACTCCCGACGAGATCCTGGTCGCCGGCCCGCTGGCCGAAGCCGCCCCGCGGATCCGCGAACTGCGCGAGTCGGCGCGCGAGCGCAAGGGCTGGATCATGGACACCTACCTTCTGCGGCGATCGGCTGACTGACCGGCGTGCGCCGCCCCGGAAGCGGGGCGGCGCGGCGCGTCAGCGGTTCCGGAACGTACACGTCGTCCGCCGGTCGGAGCGGGGCTCCGGGCCGCTGCTGCCCGCCGGGCGGGCCTTGGTCGGACCGCACGTCCTGGAGGTTCCCGTGCACACCACTCCCGCACCGGGTGCCAGCGGTCCGATCGTCACCGGCACGGACGGATCGGAGCCCTCCCGCAGGGCTGCGGCCTTCGTGTGCCTCACCGAAGCCACACCTCGTACGGGCACTCGCTCTTGCCGAAGGCCCGTTGGTCAGGCGCCCTGGCGGCGGGTGCGGCACTGCTTCTCGCCGGGTCCGGCTCCGCCGGCGCCGTCACCGGCACGTCCGGCGGGCCGGTCCCGGGTGTCCCGCGGACCGTCGAACTGGACGCGTCACCCGCCTCGGTGGCGGTCAGCCCGGACGGGCGCAAGGCCTACGTCGCGGTGAAGGACAGCATCAAGGGCGCGTCGTTCGACCGTCCGTCCCGGCCCGCCACGGATTCGGAGGCCGCGACGAAGGCCCGCACGAGGGGCCGGTCGTCTCCTCGGCGGGTGGCCAGGAAGACCCGGCTCATGGCGGACGGCCCGTCGAGTTCGAGGCGCCGGGCGCCCGCGGGGAGCAGCGTGGTGACGCTGTGGGGGGCAATGGTGACGCCCAGGCCCGCGGCGACGAGCATGATGACGGTGTGCCAGTTCGAGCACTCCTGTACGACCCGGACGTCGTTGCCGGTGTCCCGGATCGGCTGGGTGTTCACGTCGAACGCGCGGGCTCCCGCCGAGCGCGGGAACAGGATCAGGGGGTCGGTGGCCAGCGCCGCCGCTTCCACCCGGTCTCCCTCCGCGGCGGGGTGGTCGGCGGGGACGACCGCGACGAACCGTTCCGTCGTCAGGAGGGCGAGGTCGATGTCGTCGCGTTCCTCGGCATCACGGACGATCCCGATGTCGGCCGTGCCGCGTTCCAGGGCCGTCAGGACGTCGACGGTGAAGCCGTCGTGCAGCCTGACCTGGACGTCCGGGCGGCGGAGGGAGAAGGCCCGGAGCCGTTCGCTGACGATCGCGGCGGCGGAGGTGATGAAGGCGACGTCCAGGCGGCCGGCCTCGCCGCGGCCGACCCGGCCGGCCTCGTCCAGATCGGCGGCCAGCCGGCCCAGGAGGTCCCTCGCCCGCGGCCGGAACGTCATCCCGGCGTCCGTGAGGCGCACGCTCCGGGACGTCCGCCGGAACAGCTCGACGCCGACGATCTTCTCCAGCTGCCTGATCTGCTGGGACAGGGCCGGCTGGGCGATGTGCAGCCGGCGGGCGGCGCGGCCGAAGTGCAATTCCTCGGCCAGCGCCAGGAAGTAGCGCAGATGCCGGAGCTCGATTCGCTGATCCATATCTCCAGCCTATGGATGGCGGCCGGTGTACGTATTGGACACATGAGTCGGCGCAGTCGCAGGCTGACGTGGTGTCGTCCAGGGAAGGAACCCGCCCCATGCCGTACGCGTCCGCACCGCCCGTGGTCTCCTCGATCGCCTCGCCCAGCGACGCCGACGCGTTCCGCGCGCTGAACGAGGAATGGATCTCACAGCTGTTCACCCTGGAGGAGGAGGACCGGGCCGTGCTCGGGGATCCGTTCGGCCGCATCGTGGACCCGGGCGGCGACGTGCTCCTGGCCCGCGAGCCGGGAAGCGGAACCGTCGTGGGGTGCGTTGCGCTTCTGGCCCACCCGGACGCCGTGTTCGAGCTGGCGAAGATGGCCGTCACCCCCGGCGCGCAGGGGCGCGGAATCGGCCGCCGGCTCGTGGCCGCGGCGATCGGCCGGGCCCGGGCACTCGGCGCGGCCAGGCTGTTCCTCGGCACGAACAGCAGGCTGGCCCCCGCCGTCCACCTCTACGAGGACGCCGGGTTCGTGAGGATCACCCGCGACCGGCTCCCGGTGGCCGACTACTACGCCCGCGCCGACATCCTCATGGAACTGGGCTGAAGTCGAACCGGGCTGAAGTCCCGGGCCCGACCTCGGGGCCGCCCGCGGGTGCGGACGGCCGGCCGGGCAGGGACACTGCCACGGCCACGGCACGTCGCCGCGCGGACCGGCCCAGTGGCGGGGCCGCTCAGGACGGCAGGAAGCGGGCGCCCGGGCCCGGGCTGCGGTAGACGGAGTCCGGGGGCAGGCCGGTGTGTCCGGCGGCGCACGTCAGGACGAGAGTGACCGGTTCGTCGCAGCCGTGGCCGTCGGCGGTGCCGTGCCGGACGACGACCGACGGGCCCTCCTCGTCCGCGAGGTACTTGTCGCCCCACTCCAGCAGGGCGATCACGGTGGGCCTCAGGTCGACGCCCTTCTCGGTGAGGCGGTACTCGAAGCGCTGCCGGTCGCCGGGCTCCTGGTACGCCACCCGGTGCAGCACACCCGCGGCGACGAGGCCGTCGAGCCGCGTGGAGAGCAGGTTGCTGGCGATTCCCAGCCGGGTCCGGAACTCCCCGAAGCGGCTGACACCGTCCAGGGCCTCCCGCACGATCAGCAGCGACCACCGCTCGCCGACCGCCGAGAGTGCACGCCCGACCGAACAGTTCGCCGGGTCGATCCGTCGTTGGTGTCGCTGCTCCGCCATGGCTCGATCCTAGACCGCCCCGAAGCACCTGGGTTGACAATCTCCACTCAGTCCCGGCTAGGCTCCGATCCAGCTGAGTTGAGAAATTAAATCCAGGAGGCGACGGCCATGCCGATGCTCGACGTCCACATCCCCGACGGCGCCCTGCGGCCGGAGGCGGAAGCGGCCCTGCTCAACCGCATCACCGAGATCCTGATCCGCCACGAGGGCTTCGACCCCGCCGACCCGGCCACCCGCTCGGTGTCCTGGCTCTTCCTGCACCGGCCCGCCGCCGTCTACGTCGGCGGCGAGATCGCGGACGCCCCGCGCTACAAGGTCGTCCCGTCCGTGCCCGAGGGCCAGCTCGACGCCCGGAAGCGCGCGGGCGTCATCGCCGACGTCACCGAGGCGATCCTGGACGCCGAGGACGGCGCCTGGCCGCGCGACCCCGGCCGGATCTGGGTCTTCCCCACCGAGATCCCCGAGGGCCACTGGGGCGGCTTCGGCAGGGTCAGGCCACTCGCGGCGATCCTCGCCAGGCTCACCGGCCACGACCGCGACCGGGCCCGCGCCCTCGCCGAGCAGCGCATCGCCGAGAGCCGCGCCGAGCACGCCCGGCTGCCGTAGGCGACCGCCGGCCTCTCGGCCCGCAGCGGATCGAGACACCGGGATCGACGAGGAGATCGAGTTCGCCACGAAAGTCCGGCTCGCCCGGCGGATGGTCCGCCGGGCGATGGACCGCCGGCTTCACGACCTTCCCGCCGCGGGCCGCCCTGCCGGGCTCCAGCCCCGTCGGGATCGCCTCGGGAACGGGCGGAGGTGCAGACAACTCGTCCATGGGCAAGCGGACTCGTGGATCTCACCGGCGGGCCGAGATACTCGTTCGACTCGGCGGCAGGCCCAGGCCCTCTGCGGTGGCGCGACCCACACGGGCGAGCGGGTGTGCACGGCATCGTGCCGACAGGCACGGCGCCTTCTCACAGAACGGCAGCACCGGTTCTCACCTGCGGTCCCATTGCCGGGCCACCGAGTTCCCTTTCCCGGGAAACGGCAACCCGGCGTCGCATGCAGCATCCTCGGCTGCCGCA
>NZ_JBHVFE010000499.1:0-6375 GCF_042801945.1 Kitasatospora sp. NPDC057542 | reverse complement strand
GCGTTGAGGTGAGGAGTGGGTCAGCCCTCGATCGGGAAGTCCCCGGCGCGGACGGCGGCGACGAAGGCGCCCCACGCGGAGTCGGCGAAAACGAGCGCCGGGCCCTGCGGGTCCTTGGAGTCACGCACCGGAACGAGGCCGGGGAACCCGGGGGCCACCTCGATGCAGTTGCCGCCGTTGTCGCCGCTGTAGCTGCTCTTCCGCCAGGCGGCCGCGGCGAGCTCGTTGCTCATCATCTTTGAAACCCTCCAGCGCATCGGTGATCAGCCGAAGCGAGTCGAACTCTGACAAACATTCGGCGCGGAGCTGATCATAGCGACGCTGATGCCTGGCCACGACGTCAGAAGCATCGCTCAGATGCCCGCGATCGAGGCTCTCCGAGTACACCGAACGCTGCCCATCCGGCAGCTCCAGCAACACCATAGCCGCGTTGAAGACGATCCGACGGCACGAGAACGGAGCCACCTGAACGACGATGTTCGGGAGCTGAGCCACTCGCAGCAAATGCTCCATCTGACTTCTCATCACATCCGGCCCACCCACGACCGTTCGGATCGCGCTCTCGTCGAGAATGACGAGTAGCAGCGGCCCATCAGATTCGAGGAACCGGCTCTGCCGACTGAGTCGGGCCCTGGTCAGCTCCTCGATCTCCTCCGGCTTGCCGGCTCCAACACCACTCGCAAACAGGGACTGTGCGTACTGCCGGCACTGCAACAGGCCGTACATCATGCTGTCCTGGTAGGCGCGCAGCCCGACCGCGATGGCCTCCTGGTCCGCGTATTCCTGGAACCAGTCCGGGTGCTCGATCGAGGCGTTCCAGTCCACCCGGTTGTACAGCCGCATCAGCAGGTCACCGGTGTTCAGCAGCTGCCCGAGCTCCTCGACCTCCTCGACCGACGGCCGCCGTCGCCCGCTCTCGGTCCGCGAGATCACCGTCCGGTCGAGGTGGAGCAGCTTGCCCAGATCCTCCTGGGTGTAGCCCGCCAACTCGCGCGCGTAGCGAACCTCTTCGCCGAACATGATCGCGGAGCTTGCCGTCGGTCCGCGCTTGATCTTCCGGTGTGCCATCGCTGCTCCCACCTGTGCGTCACGTGCCCAACACGTGGATCTGGGCGTCACCGTACCTCCGCGGACCGATCATTGATACCGGAACGCGATCACCTGCATGCACAGCGTGAATGCGCGCTCCCTTCGCACGCCCCCTCCCGCCCCCTGAGGTACTCCCCCATGCTCACGTCCCGTCGCCCCCGCACGTTCGTCGCGCGCCTCGACTCCCGGACCGAATCCACGCCCCTGGCCCGGTACTTGCTCCGCGCCTACCTCTCCGGCCTGTCCGCCGGGGAGCACTACTCCGACACCGCCGAGTTGCTCCTCGGTGAGCTGTTCGCCAACGCCGTCCAGCACTCCGACGCCCCCGCCGACCGCCACATCGAGGTCCGCTTCGCCCTCGCCGGCGACCGCCTGCGCCTCGAAGTCCACGACGCCGGCACCGGCCACCCCTCCCTCCACACCCCGGCCCCCGACGACGAGCACGGCCGCGGCCTGTTCCTCGTCGACGAACTCGCCGAACGCTGGGGCTGCGCCTCCCGACCCGGCGGCATCGGCAAGTTCGTCTGGGCCCTCGTCGCCCCCACCCTCACTCCCACCCTCGTCACCGCCTGAGAGCCCGACCCCCATGCATCTCGCCACCCTCGCCCGCCACGCCCTCTCCCGCGGCCGCACCCCCGCCGAGGCCTACGCCCTCCTCGCCCGCCGCACCCGCAAACCCCTGCCCTCCGCACGGGCGGTGTGCCTGGCCCTCTCCATCCCCCTCGCAGAGACCACCCGCCGCCTCGACGACTGCTACGACGCCCTGCTCGCCAACCCCCGCCCGGGCTCCGAGACCGACACCGGCGAACTCCTCGAAGCCCTCGGCGTCTTCGACGTCCCCGTCTCCCTCGACGCCACCGGCCTCGCCGTCGTCGAGCTCATCCTCACCGCCATCGACGCCATGGGCGGCATCCGCGCCGGCCACCAGCACGGCCTGAGCCGCTGGTTCACCACCGGCAACCTCACGGCCGCCTACCTCTCCCTCGCCGCCGCCCGCCCCCTGCCCCGCACCGGCGACCCCGCCCGCTACTGGACCGCCCTCATCACCGCAGGCGAACTCCTCACCACCACCCCCGGCCCCGACACCCGCATCAAACTCGCCCTCACCCACTGCCGCGCCCAAGCGGCGAAGTGCCTTTCCGGGTAGTGCGGTGATCACTCACTGAGTACTGTGAGCCGTCGAACAGTTGGGCAGCTGTCGGCTGCCCTCGTGACTCCGCGCTCGACCGCGAGGTGGTTCGCGGCATCGGAGCGGGCGACGCACGTGCCGCCGACGCCACGGAGGTCAGAAAGTGAGCAGACAGATGCAACCGACGTTCGTCCTGGTTCACGGAGCTTTCGCGAACTCCTTCTCCTTCGCGCCGCTCCAAGCCGAACTCGGCCTCCTCGGACACCGATCCGTCGCCGTCGACCTTCCGGGGCACGGCTTCGCCGCGACCTACCTGCGGGCCTACCAGGCGCCGCAGGACCTCGAAGGGCTCGCCACCGCGCCCGGGGCCATCAAGGGCGTCACGCTCGCCGACAACGTCGCGCACCTCATCGGGATACTGGAGCGGGCCAAGCGGAACGGGCCCGTCGTCCTCGTCTCCCACAGCCGCGGCGGCCTGACGGCCACCGTCGCGGCCAACCAGCGGCCCGACCTGATCGACCGCATCGTCTACGTCTCCGCGTGGTGCCCCGTCAACCTCGATGTCGGCGCCTACTACGCCGAGCCCGAGATGGCCACGGCCGACGCCGCTGGGCTGGCCTCGGGGATGGTCGGGAACCCCGCCGAACTCGGGCTGCTGCGCGTCAACTTCCGCACCGCCGACCCCGGTGTCCTCGCGACCTTCAAGGCGGCTTTCCTCGCCGACGGGACGGACGAGGAGTTCCTGGCGTTCCTCAACACCTTCCAGCCCGACGAGAACCTCGACGTCGGCACCCCCGACGACCGGGCACAGGCCGACACCTGGGGGCGCATCCCCAAGACGTACGTCCGGCTGACCGAGGACGCCGGCATCCCGCTCGCCATGCAGGACCGGATGATCCGCGAGGGCGACGCGCTGACGCCGGAGAACCCCTACGACGTCCGCACGCTCCCCGGCAGCCACCTGAAGTGGCTGGTCGACCCGGCACCGGCCGCCCGGGTCCTGGGCGAACTCGCCGCACTCCTGCCCACCGAAGCCTGACCGGACCGTCACGACTCCCGCGCCGAGGTAGCCGCACCCTGGCCTGAACCGGACTGGGTACGGCCACCCCGGCCCATGGCCCCGCACAGGAAGTCGGCCCCGCCGACTTCTGGTGTTCCGAAGGAATCGGCCCGGGACCTGTCCGGCCGTTCACAGACCGGATATGACAGGTCATCGCGCCCTGCGCGCGGCCTCACGGGTCAGTCACCTCACTTGCGGCCGGCGCACGCCACTGAGCGGCCGCTTCCGCACGCCCGGGCGGACACGGCAAGGCCGCCTCCACCCGAGCAAGCGCGGTTACCAGCCCCGTCGCCCGACGTCATGGAGTCGGGCCGTGCTATGACCGGATCGAGTGACCTTCCAACGGATCACCTTGCGTGATCAACGGCCAACCCGGTGTGCTGGCCGCGCGAGGCCGATGGCCGATCCCCGGCGAGGAGTCACTTCCATGAAGACACCGGTCAACACCGACATCACGGTCCGGGAGAAGTCCGCCTGGATCCGCTGGCTGCCGAACGCCCTGCCCGCCGCGGGCTACATCGGCCTGAAGAACTCCTCGGACGAACGCCTCGACATCACCAGGATCGCCAGCCCCGACTACCGGAGCATCGAGATCTGCCAGACCGTCACCGCCGCCGGGGCCTCGAAGACGGTCAAGCACGACCGGGTCACCCTCTCCGCCAAGGGCGGGTTCGCCTTCGCGCCGGGCGGCTACCACCTCGCGCTGGAGAAGCCGACCCGCCTGATCACCCCCGGCGACAACGCCCGGATCGTCTTCTTCCTCGGCGACGGCAAGGTCTTCAAGGTCAGGATTCCCGTCCGCACCTCCCCCGAGCCGCACTGACCCGCGCCCGCGCCGCCACCAGGAGACCCGGACATGACCACGTACCACCTCGACCTCGGCGACAACCGGACGGAAGCGCTCGCGTCCGTCACCAAGCTCACCCTCGTCGACATCGAACTCGACATCGACGCCTGCCTCGCCGGCAACTACCAGGCCCCCGTGCCGCTGTGGGGCAGTGTGGTCCTCACACGCGGCGCCCTCCGCGACGAGGCCACCACCGAGTGGGTCGAGGACGTCGGGAACACCAGCACCCGCCAGGACGCCATCCT
Organism: Kitasatospora sp. NPDC057542; assembly: GCF_042801945.1. Lineage (NCBI taxonomy): Bacteria > Bacillati > Actinomycetota > Actinomycetes > Kitasatosporales > Streptomycetaceae > Kitasatospora > Kitasatospora sp. NPDC057542. The sequence goes on along the minus strand of NZ_JBHVFE010000499.1, from coordinate 2,005 downwards.
CGTCGCCGGCGACCCCGCCGACCCCGCGTCCCCCCGCGTCCGACTCGTCGCCGCCTGGGCCAGCGCCACCTACCACCTGGACGAGGACGACGACCCCGACGCCTTCGCCGTCAGCTTCGCCGACATCGCCGTCGAGAGGTAGCCGCCCCACGCCCGCCCGTGCACCCGGCCGCAGCCCTTCTCTTCGGCCCTGTGCTCACGCAGCCGACGGGTCCGCGCCCGCTCCCGGCGATCGCGGGCGGAGCCGGTCGAGCCGTCCGGGTCTGACGCAGGACCGGCTGTCAGAGCCGGTCGTCCGACGACGCGGGACGGTCCTCCCTCCGGCCGCGCAGCGCCCGCCGGGCCTCCTCGGCCGACGGGGTGTCGCCGCCGAGCCGGGCCACCTCGGCCAGCGCCGCGCGATGGGCCACCTCGTGGGCCCGGGCCGGGTCCGTCTCGGTGTCCGGGATCACGCCGGTGCCCTCCCAGTTGCCGCCCGACACCGGGTTGATCGAGCGGGCGGTCGGGATGGTGGCCTCCAGGTGGGGGTGGAGCGTGAAGCCCCGGCGGGGGTTGGCGCCACCGCCGGACACCTCGCCGATCACCACGGCACGGCCGCGCTGCTGGAGGTCGTACGCGAGCTCCTCACCGCCCGAGAAGGTGGCCTTGCTGATCAGCACGTAGAGCGGCTTGCTGCCGCCGAAGCGCGGGCCGGGCACCAGCGCGGGGCTCCAGAACTGCCGTTCGGCGTCCTCCTCGCGGTCGTAGAGGGTGTTGAGGTGCGTCGGGTCGTCGAAGAGGTGGCCGCAGACGTGGGCGGTCGTGGACGGGTGGCCGCCGACGCACTCGCGCAGGTCCAGGATCAGTGCCTCGGCCCGCGCGACCAGGGTGAACGCGGCGTTCAGCGACTCGCCGGTCATGTCGAGCGGGAAGATGATCGGTGCGAGCTTCAGCAGGGCGACGCCACCCTCCAGGCGCTCGATCCGGGGTATGCCGCCGAGCGAGAGATCGGCGGCCCGCGCCAGCTCGGCGAGGACGGCGCCGTCCTCCTTCTCCGCCGGGATCGCGTGCGGGTGGAACTTCAGCCGCAGATGGCCGTCACCGTTGACCGACTGGAGGTCCTCGGTGACCAGCCGGCCGAGCGTCTCCGGGTCTTCGGCCCGGTGGTAGCGGCCCCGGGACAGCGCGTCGCCGAGGACCCCGGCGATCCGCTCGCCGATCTCGGGGAAGACGTAGAGCCCGGTCGTGAGCCGGCTCAACTCGGTGACGATCTCGGCGATCTCGACCGACTGGAGCTGCGTCATGTGCTGTCCCCCGCTGGTGACTGTCGATCAGGTGGGGGACGAGTAGAGCACGCGGCTTGCAAAAGCGTCAAGAAAGTTGGACGCTTTACGCATGGAGGACCAGACCCAGGAGCAGGAACTCACCATCGAGAGCCCTCAGCAGTACAAGGCGCTCTCCCACCCACTGCGCCAACGGCTGCTGCTGGCACTCGGCGGACAGCCCGCCACGGTCGGCCGGCTGGCGGCGGCGCTGGACAGCAGCAAGGGCACGGTGGCGCACCATCTCAAGGTGCTGCAGGACGCCGGCGTCGTCCGCATCGTGGAGACCCGGAAGGTGCGCGGCGGCAGCGAGCACCTCTACCAGCGCACCGCCCGGCGGATCACGGTGGCCGGGCAGGACGCCGGGCCGACCACCGCCCTGCTCGGGGCGGTGGCGGAGGAGTGCGTCAAGGCCCCACAGGAGCCACTGCTGGTACTGCGGCACCTCCGGCTGACCGCCGACCAGGCCGCACGCCTCGGCGCCGCCCTCCAGGCCCTGGTGAACGAGGCCGCCGAGGCCCCGGAAGGTGAGCCGGTGCACGGCGTGCTGGTGGCGCTCTACGAACAGGCCGCCGGGCGCGACTGACCGCCCGGCCCGGCCGGGGCACGTGCTGTCCGGCCACCTCGCCGACCGGAGGAACACGGCGGCACGAGGGATCTTCGTCGCCGGCCCGCCGCCGGGCCGGCCAAGGCGGTGGTGAGCC
>NZ_JBHVFE010000498.1:0-6393 GCF_042801945.1 Kitasatospora sp. NPDC057542 | reverse complement strand
GAGCAGCGGCGCGAGGTCCGCGGAGCCGACCAGGTCCAGCAGGACGCACCGGTACGGCCCACCCGTGAGCGCGGCCCGCAGCCCCGCCTCGTCGTCCACCCCGTGGATCCGCACGGGCGACGCAGGACCGCCCTCCGGTGAAGCTCCCGAGCCTCCGTCCGGGGAGCCTCCCGACGAAGCCTCCATCTCCCCGACCGCCGCCCGGGCGAGCTGGGTGAGCAGCCCCGGCGGCTCCGGCTCCACCACCAGGACCCGCGGCTCGGCACCGCCCTCCGCCACCTGCTCGCCCAGCGGCAGGTACAGGGTGAACCGGCTGCCCTGCCCCGCCGCCGAGCGGACGGTGATGGTGCCGCCGAGCAGCCGGGCGAGCTCCCGGCTGATCGACAGCCCGAGGCCGGTGCCGCCGTAGCGCCGCGCGGTGGAGCCGTCGGCCTGCTGGAAGGCGCCGAAGATGGTGTCCAGGTGGGCCGGGTCGATGCCGATCCCGGTGTCGTCCACGTGGAAGGCCACCGCGGCGTGCGCCCGGCCGAGTCCGGACGGCAGTTCCGCCTCCTCGACGCGTTCGATCCGCAGCTCGACCCGGCCGGTGTCGGTGAACTTGACGGCGTTGGACAGCAGGTTGCGCAGCACCTGGCGCAGCCGGGCCTGGTCGGTGACGATCCGCTCCGGCACGGCCCGGTCGACGGACATCTCGAAGGCGAGCCCCTTCTGGTCGGCCAGCGGCCGGAAGCCGGACTCCACGTACTCCAGCAGCTCGCGCACCGCGAACGGTTCGATGGCCAGGTCCATCTTCCCGGCCTCCACCTTGGAGAGGTCGAGGATGTCGTTGATGAGCTGGAGCAGGTCGGTGCCGGCCGAGTGGATCACACCCGCGTACTCGACCTGCTTGGGGGTGAGGTTCCCGCTGTTGTTCTCGGCGAGCAGCTGGGCCAGGATGAGCAGGCTGTTCAGCGGGGTGCGCAGCTCGTGGCTCATGTTGGCCAGGAACTCCGACTTGTACATCGAGGTGCGGGTCAACTCCCTTGCCCGTTCCTCCAGTTCCTCGCGCCCCTGCTCGATCTCCAGGTTCTTCGCCTCGATGTCCCGGTTGCGCTGGGCGAGCAGCGCGGCCTTATCCTCCAACTCGGCGTTGGACCGCCTCAGTTCCTCCTGACCTTCCTGCAACTCCTCGGAGCGGGCCTGGAGTTCGGCGGTGAGCCGCTGGGACTCGCCCAGCAGCTCGTCGGTGCGGGCGTTGGCCAGCAGGTTGCCGAGGTTGGCCCCGCAGGCCTCGGCGAACTGGGCCAGGAAGTCGCGGTGCACTTCGGCGAACGGGCGGACGGAGGCGAACTCCATCACGCCGATCAGCCACTCCTCCAGGGCGATCGGCAGGATGACCACCGAGCGGGCGTCACCGCTGCCCGCGGCGGAGGAGACGGTGGCGTAGCCGGGCGGCAGACCGTCCACGGCCACGGTCCGCCGGGTGCGGGCGGCCTGGCCGACCAGGGACTCCCCCAGCCGCAGCCGCCGTTGCTCCCCGGCCGGCCTGCCATAGGCACTGATCAGGACCAGTTCGGTCTCGTCCGCGCCCTCCTCGGCGAGGAAGAACGCGCCGTACTGGGCGCCGACCAGCGGGGTCAGCTCGTCGGTGATCATCTCGGCGACGGCGCGGATGTCCCGCCGGCCCTGGATCGCGGCGGAGAAGCGGGCCAGGTTGGTCTTGAGCCAGTCCTGCTCCTGGTTGGCCAGGGTGCTCGCGCGCAGCGATCCGACCATCGCGTTGATGTTGTCCTTGAGGTCGGCGACCTCGCCGGAGGCGTCCACGCTGATCGAGCGGGTCAGGTCGCCGGCCGCGACGGCGCTGGTGACCTCGGCGATCGCCCGGACCTGCCGGGTCAGGTTGCCGGCCAGCTCGTTGACGTTCTCGGTGAGCCGCTTCCAGGTGCCGGAGACGCCCTCCACCCGGGCCTGCCCGCCGAGCCGGCCCTCGCTGCCGACCTCCCGGGCCACCCGGGTCACCTCGGCGGCGAACGAGGACAGGGTGTCCACCATGGTGTTGACGGTGGTCTTCAGCTCCAGGATCTCCCCGCGCGCGTCCACGTCGATCTTGCGGGTCAGGTCGCCCTCGGCGACGGCGGTGGTGACCTGGGCGATGTTGCGCACCTGGCTGGTCAGGTTGTGCGCCATGAAGTTGACGTTGTCGGTGAGGTCCTTCCACGTCCCGGAGACGCCCCGGACCGTGGCCTGCCCGCCCAGGATGCCCTCGGTGCCGACCTCCCGGGCCACCCTGGTCACCTCGTCCGCGAACGAGGACAGGGTGTCCACCATGGTGTTGATCGCGTCGGCGAGGGCCGCGACCTCGCCCTTGGCCTCGACGGTGATCTTCCGCGACAGGTCGCCGCGGGCCACCGCCGTCGCCACCTCGGACATCGAGCGGACCTGGCCGGTCAGGTTGGAGGCCATCACGTTGACGTTGTCGGTGAGGTCCTTCCACGTCCCGGAGACGCCCCGGACGGTGGCCTGCCCGCCCAGGTTCCCGGCGGTGCCGACCTCCCGTGCCACCCTGGTCACCTCGTCCGCGAACGAGGACAGCTGGTCGACCATCGTGTTGATGGTCTCCTTCAGCTCCAGGATCTCGCCGCGCGCGTCGACCCGGATCTTCTGGGTCAGGTCGCCCTCCGCGACGGCGGTGGTCACCTCGGCGATCGAGCGGACCTGGGCGGTGAGGTTGTCGGCCATGACGTTGACGGACTCGGTGAGCGACTTCCACGTGCCGGAGACGTCCCGGACGTCCGCCTGGCCGCCCAGCCGTCCCTCGGTACCGACCTCGCGCGCGACCCGGGTGACCTCGGCGGCGAACGAGGACAGCTGGTCGACCATGGTGTTGATGGTCGTCTTGAGTTCCAGGATCTCCCCGCGCGCGGCGACCGAGATCTTCTGGGTGAGGTCCCCCTCGGCCACGGCGGTCGCCACCTGGGCGATGTTGCGCACCTGCCAGGTCAGGTTGCCCGCCATCGCGTTCACCGAGTCGGTCAGATCGCGCCACGTCCCGGCGACGCCCGGCACCTGGGCCTGACCGCCGAGCCGGCCCTCGCTGCCGACCTCCCGGGCCACCCTGGTCACCTCGTCCGCGAACGAGGACAGGGTGTCCACCATGGTGTTGACGGTGCTCTTGAGTTCCAGGATCTCGCCGCGCGCGTCCACGTCGATCTTCTGGGTGAGGTCGCCGCGGGCCACTGCCATGGTGACCTGGGCGATGTTGCGCACCTGCCAGGTCAGGTTGCCCGCCATCGCGTTCACCGAGTCGGTCAGATCGCGCCACGTCCCGGCGGCGCCCGGCACCTGGGCCTGCCCGCCGAGCCGGCCCTCGCTGCCGACCTCCCGGGCCACCCTGGTCACCTCGGAGGTCATTCGGGCCAACTGGTCGGCCATGCCGTTGAAGACCACGGCGATCTCCCCCAGCACCCCCGGCCGGTCCGGGGCGAGTCGGGTGCGGAAGTCCCCGTCGCGCACGGCCGTCAGCCCGGCGAGCAACTGCCGCAGCGCCTGCTCGGCCGGATCGGCCGCGGGGGCTGCGGGTACCGGCTGCTCGTCCATCCGTCCACCGTCCGGATCGCTCGCACGGCCGGGGTGCTCCGTCCGGGCACCTCGGCCCCGAGGGCGGCGGGCCGCCGCCCTGCTCCCACTGTGCCACCGCGGGCCGGGGGTGACACGCGGGGCGGTTCGCACGCGGGGCCGGGCGGCCGGCGCGGGCCTCAGACCGGCAAGGTCTCGTGGATCGGGAAGGCGTCGACGGCACCGGTGAGTTCGAGCATCCGCAGGATCAGCGGCCGGGGCCGGGCCAGTTCGATCCGGCTGCCGTCCACGGCTGCCCGGGCCTTGGCCCGCAGCAGGGCGTTGAGCCCGGTGGAGTCGCAGAACTCCAGCCCGGCGCAGTCCACCACGATCACGGTGGCGGGCTCGGCGAAGGCCCGGTCGAGCGCCTCCCGCAGGTCGGCGATCGAGTCGAGGTCCAGATCACCGCGCAGTACCAGCACGGTGCCCAGGGCCCACGGCCGGATCTCGACGGTGAGCCCCTCGGCCCGGCCCGGGGCCGGGTTCCCGGAATTCGACGGGCGCTGCGTCATGGCTGCGGGCTCCTCTCGCTCGGTCCGGATCCCGCACCGACCGGTGCCGACGCTCACGCCCATGCGGCTATCCACTGCGGCGCACCGGAAACCCCTCGGGCCGGGAAGGACGCCGACCAGCCGGCCGGTCCGGCGCCCCGTCCGCACCGGCCGCCGTCAGGGCCGGCGGGCGCGACACCTCCAGCCAGACCAGCTTCCCCACGCCCTCGGGCTGCGAGCCCCAGGCGCGGGCCAGCCGGTTCACCACCCGCAGCCCGTGCCCGCCCGGCCGTCCCGCACCGCCGAACGGGCGCAGCCGCGGCTGGACGGGGCTGGCGTCCGCGACCTCGACCCGCAGCCGGGCACCGTCCCAGTGCAGCCGCAGCTCGTACGGGCCGCCGGGTGCGTGCAGACAGGCGTTGGTGACCAGCTCGGAGACCATCAGCAGGACGTCCTCGGCCGCGGCCCGCCGGTCCGCGTCGGCGGTCGGCAGCCAGTGCCAGGACACCAGCGCTCGCCGGCTGAACTCGCGGCTGCGCTGCACCGCGCCGGCGCTGCCCGGCAGCGCCAGCCGCCTGGTCTGCTCCCGGCCTGGCGGCCCACCGTTCCCGGGGCGGTCCACGGCCTGCCTCCTACCTCGGCTCGGGCGGCTCGACGGGCCCGGCGGAGCCCTCGCCGGAGGCCGCCGGCGCCGTGCGGAGGTCGGCGTGGACCCGCAGCACGCCGTCGGCCCCGGTGATCGCGAACAGCCGCGCCACCGACGGGCCGGGGCCGGCCGGCTCCAGCCCCAGCCCGGCCGCCTGCGCGTCAAGCCGGGCGCGCAGCAGGACGTTCAGCCCGGTCGAGTCGCAGAACCGCAGGCCGGCGAGGTCGACCACGATCCGTTCGATGTCGCCCGCCGACGGCGGGTGGGCGGGCGCGGCGCGCAGTTCGTCCGCGGTGTCCCGGTCCAGCTCCCCGACCACGGTGACGATCCGTACCGGCCCCCGGTCGCCCACCGCGATCCGCAGGTCGCCGGACTCGTCGCCCCCGGCGGGCTCGCAAGGCTGATCGGATGGCGGTGACATGACCCGCTCCCGGTCCGGCCGGGACGGCGGGGCGCCGTCGTGACCATCATCGCGCGCACCGTGCCGGGCCGGGCGAACGGCCGTACCCGCGAACATCCCGGGTACGGGCGGGAGCACCGTCCGTCGGTCGTCCATGCCCCGCGCCTGCCCCGACCCCGCCGGGTCACACGCGCCGGCCCGCATGGCCCGCATCACGGCCTGACCGCACCCCGGACGTTAGAGCCCGCGGCGGCGGGGAAGGCGCGACGGTGGAGGGGTCGGGCGGGCGCTTGCCCGCGGGCCGCTCGCCGGTTCGTGCCACCCCGTCCCGACCGGGGCGCGCGAACGCACGGAGGACAAGGACAGGCCGTGAGATTCCTCGACCGGAGCACCGCCGGACACCGGCTGGCCCGCAGGCTCGTCCCGCTGCTGGGCGGGCGGGCCGGTGCCGGGGTGGTGGTCCTCGGCCTCGCCCCCGGCGGGCTGCCGGTGGCCGCCGAGGTCGCCGAGGCCCTGGATGCCCCGCTCGACGCCGCGGTGGTCCGGCCGCTGGCCGTGCCCGGCCACGACCGCCCGGTCGGCGCGATCGCGGACGGCGACCCGCCGCTGTTCGACGGGTACACCCTCAGGACCCTCGGCGTCACCCCGGCGGAGCTGGGTGCGAGCGTCAAGCGGGAGCGGGTCGAGGTCCACCGCCGCGAGGCGCTCTACCGCCAGGGCCGGTCCCGGCTGCCGCTGCACGGGCGCACCGTCGTCCTCGTCTCCGACGGCCTGACCGACGCCCTCACCACCCGGGCGGCCCTGCACGCCCTCGCCGCCGACCGCCCGGCGCACCTGGTCCTCGCCGCGCCGGTCTGTGACGCCCGGATCGCGGCCGACCTGCGCCGGGACGTGGACACGGTGGTCTGCCTCCACCTGCCCCGCTACGCGCACGCCGCCGGGCCCTGGTACGGCGAGTTCCACGAGGTCACCGACCGCGAGGCGGCCGTCCTGCTGCGGCGGTACACCCCGGCGGGTGGACGGAGCTGAGGGGGTGTGGCAGCTCACCCGGGAGCAGGCCTCGGCTCGATGACCCGGCGGTCAGGGAGAACCTGCGGACCGCCGGAGTTCGCGCTGCCGAAGACCGACGGCGGATGCGCGGGTTCACCCCGGCGCCCTCGGGTCCGTCGACACCCCATCAGGAAGCTTGCACCGAAAGGTCCGTTTCCTCATACTTCCGGTCTCGACGCGGCGCTCTCCGCGTACCGGGTCAGCGTGTACTG
>NZ_JBHVFE010000497.1:0-6423 GCF_042801945.1 Kitasatospora sp. NPDC057542 | reverse complement strand
CCCGGGGTGCGTCCCCGGGCCGACTGGTCCCGTCCCGTACCCGCGCGATGTCGAGCCCCGGAGCCCGCCCGCGGGGCTGTCGGTGCGCCCCGCTAGGTTTCCGATCATCAGCCGAACCGGGTGGAGGGGCACCGTGACCGACCGTACGAGCGAGACGATCAGCTGGGACGAGGTGCGCGCACTCATCGCCGACCGGATCCCTCAGGGGGTGATCGACCGGCTCTCCCCGCTGCCCGCCGGCGAACTGCGCCACCTGCGCACGCCGTTGCGCAGGCTCCGCACCGAGCTGGCGCGCGAGCTCTCCTCGGACGACACCCACCGTTACGTCGCCGCGTACGACCAGCTCGCCGCCCTGCAGTTCGCCGGCATCCTCTGCGCCGCCACCCCGGCCGAGGCCCACGACTGGCTGACCGCCCGCCGCCTCCTCGACATCACCTGGCCGCTGCCCGGCGGCGGCTCCACCAACCCCGATCCCCACACCCTCCTGCTGGCGCTGCTCCGGCCGCACCGCGACGCGGCGTTCCACCGCGAACTCGCGGTCCGGCTCGCCGAGTGGCTGCCCGCACGCGGCGACGGCGCCCGCTGGTTCATCGCCCACGGCCTGACCGTCTGGTCCGGCGCCGAACCGCCCGCCACCGACGGCTACGTGACCGGCTGGATGCGCCAAGGCAGCCTGATGCGCTACCACCACCGCGAGATCGGGGAGTGGTTCGCCGACCAAGGCCTGCGCGAGCCGGTGCCGCACCACGACACCCTGCTCTCCTGGCTCCGGGCCCAGCCCCGACTCGCCGAGTTCGTCCGACGGCTCTTCGAAGTCCCGAACACCGGAACCGAGTTCGCCGACCCGTACGCCGCCCGCTCCGGACCGGACAACGCGTGGCCCACGGCCCTCACCGCCCTGGCGACCGAGGGCCTGCTCGACCGCGCCGAACTGATCGACCTCTGCCTCGGCCGCCTCCTGCGCGGCGACCGACCCGGCAACCTGCGCGGATTCCTCCACCTGTACGCGGCGCTGGCACCCGACGCCGAGGAGGTCCTCGCCCGCGCCCGCGACCACGTCAGGCTGGCCGCCGACGGCGCGCCGGGCGCGGCGAAGGCCGCCCAGACGGCGCTGCGAACCGTGGACGCGCGGCTGCCCGCCGAGTTGTTCACCGACCTCACGGCCGCGGTGCTGGCCCGCCCGGAGAAGGCACTCGCCACAGCCCAGCTGAGCCGGGCCGACGCCGCGCTGCGCCGCGACCCGGCCGCAGCCGACTGCCTGCTGCCCGCCGTCGCCGCGGCCTTCACCCACCCGGCCCCCGCGATCCAGGAACGCGCCCTGGGCCTCGCCGCCCGCTACCTGCCCCACACCACCCCCGCCACCGCCGAGGCCGTGCGCGCCGCCGCCACCGCCCTCGGTCCCGCTCTCCAGCCCGACGCCCGCCGCGTGCTCGCCATCCCGGCCCCGGCCGCCGAGCGGCAGCACGACGGACCCATCGCCGCCGCGCACGTGGGGAACGCCGCACTGCCGGCCGCACCCGCCGGCCCGCTCGACCTCGCGGAGCGGTTGGGGGCCGTGCTGGCCGACCGCGTGCCCGACCCCGGTGAGTTCGAGGTGGTGTTCGCGGCTCTCGTCGCGGAACACCACCGCGACGCGACCGCCCTGCGGGCCGCTCTCGCCCCGCTCGCCGCACGCCGCGACGAGCACCCGGTCCTGTTCTGGGAAGCCCGCAGCGCCGGGGGAGCGCTCGGCTGCCTGCTCGACGCCCTGACCGGCCGACCGCACGAGTCCGGCGTGCACGCGGCCGAGCTGCTCGACCTCCCCGCCCACATGCGCACCCCCGCCGTGATCCCCGCACTGCGCGTCCACGAGGCGGCCTCGCGGATCACCGACGCGCCGGTGCCGCTCCTGCTCGCCACCCCCACCGCCGACGACGGCACGATCGACCCGGCCGTGCTCACCGAGCGGCTCGCGGCGTACCGAACCGCCGGTGTCGGTCCCTGGCCCGCGGACCTGGCCCAGTCGCTGCTCCGGACACCCCCGAGCGCGCTGCCGACCGTCCGTGCCGCCGCTGCCGGACTCGGCTGCGCCCTGCCTCCCGACACGGCGCCGCCCGTACCCGGTCGGTTCCACATCCAGACCCCGGACCTGCCCGAGCGGGTCGGCACCTTCGGCTGGGCCCCGCCCACACTCCCGCGCATCGCACCGCTAGCCGTCACCGCCGCGCCCGTACCCGAGGGCGTCACCGGACTGCTCCACACCCTCCCCGACCCCACCGAGACCGGCCGGTTCGTTGGCTCGCCGCCGACGCCGCCCACCGAACTCGTCCAGTTGCCCTGGCTGGCGCCCTGGCACCCCGAGACCGTCGCCGCACACGGCCTCCCCTCCGTGGTGCTCCAAGCGGACACGACCTCCGGCTCCCGTGGAACCAATCCCCTCCTGCCCCGGATCGCGGAACTCCCAGGGGAGTTCGGCCCGGTGAGCCACCTCCTGCTCGCGTACGGGCTGACCGCCGCCCGCACGGAGAACCGCACCGCCGCGCTGGACGCGCTGCTGGCACTGACCGCACGCGGCCGGCTCCGGCCGGAGGCGCTCGGCGAGTGGATCGCGGCGCTCTGGCGACTGTCCGCGGCCACGCCCAACCGGATCCTGCCCGTCCTGGCCGACGCCGCTCGCAGCGGCGCGGGCCGGACGGTGTGGACGGTGCTCACCGCCGTGATCACCGGCCTCACCGCCGAGCCCGGCAGGCGCGGACTGGCGGACGCCCTCGCACTCGCCGCCGAGTGCGCGGCAGCCGAAGGCATCCGCACCACCCTCCCCGCCCTCGCCGGCCTGGCCGCACCAACCGCGCCCAGCCGGGTCCGGGCGGAATCGGCCCGACTGATCCGGATCCTCACGACCTGACCGAGCCGGAGCGGATACCGACACCTGCGGTTCTGCCGTACGCGGCCGCGGCTGCGCCCGACAGCCGAACGCGCGATGCGGCAGGGGAAGCCTGAGGACAGGGGAAAAGGTGGAGACAGGAATCGAACCCATCTGAACGGCTCTGCAAGCCGCCGCCTCGCCACTCGGCCACTCCACCGCGACAACGGTGGGAAACGCTACACGCACATGAACCAGGATTCTCTGGGAGTGGTGATTGTTCACCCCGGAAGTCCTTAGTGTGTTTAGTGTTATTTCTCTCGACATGGCGTCGGAAAGGTCCGGGGGCCGGCGCGAAAAAGCCAGGTTGCGTTAGCCTGTGCCGATATCTCCGACCCGATGGGATTTCATTCATGGCCGTCGAGGAATCACGGTTCACCCGTACTACGGAGCTGCGCTGCGGAAGCGCCGCGAACCGGTGCCAGTACAAGAGCCTGCCCCTGCGCGACCTTCCCCCACTCGGTGTCGTGCGCCGCGCCCGGATCGCCCGCGAAGGCCTGCGTGAGCGCCGAGCCGACGTTCCGGCGCCCGGCCGGCCCTCCCGCTTCGCCGAGGGGGACTGGGTCAGGGTGAAGGACGAGGCCACGGTGCGCGCCACCCTCGACGCCAAGGACCGCCACCGCGGTTTGTGGTTCACCGGCAGCCAATGGTCGTACTGCGGCGGCGTCTACCAGGTCGAACGCGTCGTGTGCCGCATGATCGACGACCACTACCGCGTGCGGCGCCTGTCGGGCACCGTTGCCCTGGCCGGTGCCACCTGCCACGGTGCCGACGGGACCCAGGGCTGCGGACTGGACTGCGCACTGCTGTTCCGCGACGAATGGCTGGAGCCCGCCCCCGCGCCGGTGCCCGCCGCCCGGCCCGTCACCCTCTGGGCAACCGTGCGCAGCCTCGCGGAGATCCACGCGACCCTCGGCCCCGACGGGCGCCTGCACGGCGTTCCCTTCCAGGCGGGGATGGAGCGCCACGCCGGCACCCGTCACGGTGCCACCGAACTGCGCCACCGGTCCCTCGCCTGGTGGCAACACCCCACCGGGGGGCGCTGGTTCATCCTCCACGGCCTGCGCTGCGGCGGCGAACCGCTCGCCACCGGCTGCGACCGCCGGTGCGCCCTGCTCTGGCACGAGTCCTGGCTGCACGTCGAACCCGCCGCCGCACTGCGCTGAACGGCCGTCAGCGCCGCCAGCGGTCACGGACCAGCTTCGCGGTCAGGTGCAGCGGCCCGTCCCGGTCACCGACGTAGCAGCGGGGAAGCGCGTACACCCCGCTGTGAGCACCGGGGCTGACCGCGCACGCGTACGCGTAGCCGGCTTGCGCCACCGCCTCGACCGCGGCGGCGTCGAGCGAACCGTAGGGGTAGCAGAACCCCTCGACCGCCCGGCCCGTGAGGTCCTCCAGCACGTGGCGGCTGTCGGAGACCTGGGCCGCCAGATCCTGCGCGCCCAGGCCTGCCAGCCGCCGGTGCGTCAGCCCGTGCGAGCCGATCTCCATCCCGGCGGCAGCGGCTTCGCAGACCTCGCGCGCCGTCATCAGCGGCTTGCGCGGGCCCTGCCCGTCCCAGTCGTTGTATCCGCCCAGCCGGCCGGCCACCACGTAGACCGTCGCGGTGAAGCCGTGCTCCGCCAGTGCGGGCATGGCCTCCTCCACGAAGTCGCGGTATCCGTCATCGAAGCTGAGCCCCACCATGCCCGCGGCGGTGCCGTCCCGGTGGGAACGCATCAGGGCCCCCACCGACACCCCGCGCAGCCCGCGAGTGGACAACCAGCGCAGCTGGCGGCGAAACCGTGCGGGGGCAACGGTAATCAGATAGGGATCCTCGACCGTTGACGCCACCGAGTGGTACATGAGCGTCCACGGGAGACGTCCCGCACCTGCGCCGGGCGCTCCTTCCGAGCTACTGCGTGGTCGAATGATTCGCATGTTCCGCTCCAGCTGTCCGGGTGGCACTGCCTGTACAGGTGGCCCTCAAGGAGATTGCATTCTGGCAGCGTCGGACCCGGCTTCCGGTCGCGCCAGGCGACTGCGCGCCATTTCACCCGGATGCAGGAACGGGAGTCGCCTGATGGGGGTCGGCCCGAACAGCTCGGATGACGTTTCCACGCCGTGCGGGACCGCCCGGTCCGGCACCGGTTCGGCCGCTGGGCCTGCCCGGGCGGTGGGCGCAACCGCAGCCGTCGCGCACACCCGCGATCCTTCTGCGGTCCTGCCGAATCGGCCGCATCGGGGAAGCGAGAGGACCCGGGAGCGTAGCCTGCTCCCGGGCCCCTGTTTGCCGCCCAATTGCGCACACCGGCACGTTTAAGGGTTGCGGATCAGATTGAAATCGACGCGTTCTGCCTTTGAACTACCGTGCCACGAAGCGGCACAGACAGGACTTGAACCTGCATTCGTCGATATTCGTCCGCACCCGGTCGATCCGGTGTTCGGCGGCGAATGCTGAGACTGGAGCGGGAGTCTGAGATTCAAGGGGTCTGCCTCTGCCTGGTTGGGCTACCCCGGCCGGTGGTGCCGGGGGGAGGGTTCGAACCTCCACTGTGACCCCTGGTCAGCTTCAACATCAGTGTCAGCTTTTCGCACCGCGCAGCGCACCCGCCCGGTCTCCCGGAACAGGTCCCTGGCGCGCTCGGTGCGCCCGCCCGGCTCCCCGGGCGGGCGATCACGAGGCTACCGGAACAGGTAGCCGAAGACGGCGTCACCGACCCGTTGGTCGGTGACCTCGACGGCGTTGGCCTCCTCGCGGGCGAACTTGACTGCCTGCTGGAGCTTCTCCACGCGCTCGGCGAGCTCGTTCACCCGGCGGGCCGGCAGCGCGCCGGAGAACTTCACCGTGGTCCAGTAACCGACCGCGATGTCCTCGTAGTAGACCTCGACCTGGGCCGGGTGCTTCTCGGTGGCCTCGGCCTTGACGTGGTTGCGCGGCACCTTCTTGGTCCGGATGGTGCGCACCGGCTCGGTCTTCCAGGAGTCGGTGGAAGGGTCGAGGTTCCAGGACTCGGAGGCGTCCAGCACCGGGAGCTTCCTCACGAAGGTGAACAGGTCGGTGAGCTGCTTCTCCAGGAAGAGCAGGTACGGCACCGGCACCTGGGCGAGGAGCACCTGGCCGTCCACCACCACGTCGGCGCGGGCGCTGATGTTGGCCCAGTCCTTGGTGGCCGTCACATCGAAGAGCCGGGTGAGGGTGTTCGCGGTGGACCGCAGGATGTCCTCGGCCTTCAGCTGCACACGGGTCGACTCCGGCGGCAGCTGCTCGCCCTCCTCGTCCTTGGGCTGGTAGGTACGGGAGATCCCGGCCAGCAGCGCGGGCTTCTGCAGGTCCTGGTGGGCCTGCGTCAGCTCCTGGAAGGACTTGGACTTGACGCCCTTTTCAACGGCGATGATCTGGTTCAGCTTTGCCACGTCCGGGACGGTAGCAGTCCCGAACTGATCGGCGACACTTAATTATTGATCGAGTAGTCGATCCTGATGGTCCTCCGATGCGGCGACGGCTTGACGTTGACCCCCGGGGACGGGGGGTGTCCGCC
>NZ_JBHVFE010000496.1:0-6448 GCF_042801945.1 Kitasatospora sp. NPDC057542 | reverse complement strand
GCCCGCCGCAACGCTTGCGGCGGGCCCTCGGGCATTTCCGTACCGGCCCCAGGAGGCCCGTGAGCGGCTTCAGGAGTGCCGCAGCTCCGGCGGCGGGGTGCGCTTGGCGTCCATGTCGTCCACCCGCACCAGGCTCCCCCAGACGGCCATCCGGTAGCGCGAGGTGTACACCGGCGTGCAGGTGGTCAGGGTGATGTAGCGGCCGGGAGCGGCGTAGCCGGAGCGGGCCGGGACGGGTGCCACGATGCCGGTGTCGTACTTGGACGTCTCCGCCAGGGTGTTGTCGACCTTGTAGACGTACCACTTGTCCTTGGTCTCGACCACGACCGCGTCGCCCTGGTGGACGGCGTCCAGGTCGTGGAACTTGGCGCCGTGGCCGTCCCGGTGGGCGGCCAGCGCGAAGTTGCCCTGCTGGTCCCAGGGCATCGCGGCCTTGTACGGCTGCTCGTAGACGCCCGCCACGCCGTCGTCCAGGACCTCGGCGGAGGTGCCCATCCGGATCAGCACCTGGTAGCCCCGGCCCATCGCCGGGACGTGCAGGAAGCCGACGTCGTCCCCGGCCGCGAACTGCTTGGTCGGGGGCACGGGCGCGGGCCCGGTGCCGGTGCCGGTGCCGGTGGCATCGGGCGCGCCGGGGGCCGGGGTCGCGCCGGGTGCGGCCGGGGGGCCGGGGTCCGGGCCCGCGCCCCAGCTGCTGCGCAGCCGGTCGGCGGCGGCCGAGGCCGAGCGGTCGGCCTGCACGTTGGTCCACCACAGCGAGTAGGCCACGAACAGGCCGAGCACCAGGCCCAGCGTGATCAGCAACTCGCCGAAGACCCCGAGCGCGGCCAGCGCCCGGCTCCGTCCCCGCCCGGCCCGCGGCTCGGGCGGCGGGAAGGCCTCCTGCGCCGGTTCGGCCGACTGCGCGGTCTCGTCCTGCATCTGCGGTGCTCCCCCTCCGGGCCGGGCGGCCGGGCGGCTATCCGCCCGTGATCGCGGCCGGCTTGCCCTGGGCACGCGGCCGTTCCTCGATCATCTTGCCAAAGACGATGAGACGGAACTTGGAGGTGAACTCCGGCGTACAGGTGGTCAACGTGATGTAGCGGCCGGGACCGGCGTACCCGGCGCCGTTCGGCACCGGCTTGATCACGCTCACGTTGTTGGGGGAGGTCTCCGGGATGCCCCCGGTGACCTCGTAGGTGTAGTAGCCGGCGGCGGTCTCCACCACGATCTTGTCGCCCTTGCCGAGCTGGTTGATGTACCGGAACGGCTCGCCGTGGGTGTTGCGGTGGGCGGCCAGCGCGAAGTTGCCCGCCTTGTCGCCCGGCATCCCGGTGCCGGTGTAGTGGCCGACCAGGCCGTTGTCGAGCACCGCCGACTTGGAGGTGCCCTCGGCGATCGGGAACTTCAACCCCAGCTTGGGCAGGTAGATGATGGCGAAGCCCTTGCCGGGCTCGAACACCTCGGGCTTGTTCGGGTCCGGGGCCGGCCGGCCCGGCTGTGCGGGCGGGGCAGCCGCGTTGAACTGCTGCTCCAGCTGGTTGCGGGCCCCGTCGGCGGCCTCGTCGGCCTGCACGTTGGTCCACCAGAGCTGGTACGCGACGAAGAGCAGCATCACCAGGCCGAGCGTGATGCACAGCTCGCCGACGCCCCGGGCGGCCACCACGAGCACGGACTCCCTGGGGCGCACCCGCCCGGCGGCGCGGCCGCCCGCCCGGCGCCGGCCGCTGCCCGAACGCAGCGAGGTGCGGCCCTGGGCGGCGCGGCGGCGCTCGGCCCGGCCGCCGGTGGGGGCCGGTTCGGCGGCCGGCGCGCCGTCGACGAGGGGCAGCCGCAGCTGGAGGGTCTGGTCAGGCAGCCAGGGGTACTCGGGCCCGTCCACGAGGGGTTCCTGGGCCTGCTCGTACACGCCCCAGGCGTCCTCGGGCACGGTCTGAACCGGGAAGCCCTGCTGGTACGACACGCCGCCGGTGCCGTCGTCCTGGCCCGGGTACCGGGGCCCGCCGTACTGCTGCACGGTGCCGTACGGGTCCGCCTCCGGCTGGAAACGCCCCTCCGGACGCAGCGCGGTCACGCCGGTCAGCCCCGGCCGATCACCGGGGCGAGCCCGGCCGACCGGTCGACCGCCTGCGGGAAGCCGCACTCCGCGAGCCAGTTGGCGAGCATCCGGTGCCCGCCCTCGGTGAGCACCGACTCGGGGTGGAACTGCACGCCCTCGACCGGCAGTTCACGGTGCCTCAGGCCCATGATCACGCCGCTCCCGGTGCGCGCGGTGACCACCAGTTCGGCCGGCACGGTGGCCGGTTCGACCGCGAGCGAGTGGTAGCGGGTCGCGGTCAGCGGCGAGGGCAGGCCCTCGAAGACCCCGCCGTCCTCGTGCTCGACCGGCGAGGTCTTGCCGTGCAGCAGCTCGGGCGCCCGGCCGACCACCGCACCGTACGCGGCCGCGATCGACTGGAGCCCCAGGCAGACGCCGAACACCGGCAGGCCGATCCGCGCGCAGTGGTGCACCATCTCGATGCAGACCCCGGCCTCCTCCGGGGCACCGGGGCCGGGGGAGAGCAGCACCCCGTCGAAGCCCTCCGCACCGGAGCGGCGTACGGCGTGTTCGACGGTCACCTCGTCGTTGCGCACCACCTCGCAGGTGGCGCCGAGCTGGTACAGGTACTGGACCAGGTTGAAGACGAAGCTGTCGTAGTTGTCCACCACCAGGATGCGGGGCGGGGTGGTCGGCTGGGTCGTCATGCGCGCGTGGTCTCCGTGGGGTGCGGTGCTGGAAGGGAGTTCCGGGCCCGCCGGCTCAGCCGGCCGCGGCACCGTCGCCGCCGTCCACTGTGACGTCGCCGAAGGGGAGCAGCGGTTCCGCCCACGGGAAGACGTAGGTGAAGAGGAGGTACACGGTCCCCACGACGAGGAGCAGCGAGATGAGGGCCCGGACCAGGGTGTTCCCCGGGAGGTGACGCCAGATCCAGCCGTACATGGTGCTCCCTCGACGTAGCGGACTGGGTTAAAGAGTAGACCCGCCGTCCACGGCTGCGGGGCAGGTCCGCTACTGCTGGCCGCCCGCCGACCGCAGTTCGGTGGTGCCGGAGTACCCGGGCAGGGTCAACTCGCCGCTCTCCTGGACCTTCCAGCCCAGCCCGTAGGCCTGGACGTACTGGAGGTAGTTGCGGATCGTCGGGTCCGCCTCGACGGCCGAGCGCAGGGCGTCGGTCCGCCCTACCGCCTTGACCACGTACGGCGGGGAGTAGACCCGGCCCTGGAGCAGCAGGGTGTTGCCGACGCAGCGGACGGCGCTGGTGGAGATCAGTCGCTGGTCCATCACCTGCACGCCCTCGGCGCCGCCCCGCCACAGCGCGTTGACCACGGCCTGGATGTCCTGCTGGTGGATGACCAGGTCGTTGACGCCGGGCTCGGGCACCCCGGGGATGCGCGCGGTGGCGTTCGGCGGCGCGTCGTTGAGGGTGACGGTCAGGCCGCCGCCCTGGAGCGGCTCCAGGGCCGCACCGGAGCGCAGGCCGTCCAGCCGCGCGGCGTCGGCGGGGTCGTGGCCCTGCTGCTCGGTGAGCTGCTGGGCGCGGGTCTGGAGGTCGGCGAGCTGGGACTGCTCCTGCTGGTTCTGCCCGCTGCGCTGGCGGATCACGTCACCGAGGCTGAGCAGCGAGTTGTCGGTCCGCAGGTCCGTGCCGCGGGCGGTCTGCGCGCTGATGTAGAAGAGCAGGCCGGCGAGCGCGAAGACGGCACAGGTCAGGGCACGTCCGACAATTCGGGTACCGGAGCGGCGGGTACGGGCCGTCTCAGGGGGAATCGACAAATTAGTCACCGTACCCTTATCTCCTCAAGACCCTCCGACCCACTACGCTAACGGACGCCGGTGGCATGTGGCGGAGCGGTCCCCAGGGCGTTCTCCACAGCCGGCCCGGCCGATTCCACCCGCTGCACGCCCGCGCGGTCTCACAGCGCATCGACAGGAGAGCTCCTCGTGCCGAAGTCTCGACTCCGCAAGAAGTCCGACTACACCCCGCCGACCACGGCCGCGGTGAAGATCAGTTCGGGCCGCAGTTGGGTCGCGCCGCTGATGCTGGCACTGTTCCTGATCGGCCTGGTGTGGATCGTCACCTACTACGTGACCAGTGGCACCTACCCGGTCGAGAGCTGGCGGAACTGGAACATCCTGGTCGGCTTCGGCTTCATCGCCGCCGGGTTCGGCGTCTCCACCCAGTGGAAGTGACGGCCCGCCCGTCCTGAGGCTCTGATTCGAGCCGTTCTCCGCCGCTTCGGATCGCTCGTCCCGGGGCGGCGGTCGGGCGTGCCCGGAGCCGGGCGGGGATCCGGGCGGTTGTCCCGATCATCGGACCGTCACGCTTATCCACATGGTTATCCACACTGGGGAAAAGTCTCCCCAGCCTGTGGATAACCTCCCCGGCCGGGGCCGTCCACAGCTGTGCACAACCCCCGGAGAATGGGAAATCCGCACAGCAGGACACGCGTAGAACAGCAGTCCACAACCAGCGGGCCGCACAGCCTGTGCACAACCCCGCACCCGCTGTGGACAAACGTCCGGGGTCAGGCCCCGTAGAGCGCCATCCCGGTCAGCAGCATCCCCGCCTCGACCGCCAGGGCGCCCGCCACCGCCAGCGCCTGGACCAGGCCGCGGCGCTCGCGCGGGGCGTACATCAGGCCGGCCGCGGTCAGCACGCCGAGCACCAGCCCGCCGACGTGCGCGCGCCAGTCGATGTTCGGGCGGGAGAAGGTGACGATCAGGTTGAAGACCAGGAACGCCATCGCCGGGCCGAGCGGGCCCTTGTTCCGCAGCTGCATCACGATCGTGGCGCCGATCAGCCCGAAGACCGCGCCGGAGGCGCCCACCGAGTTCATCCAGTCGCCGGCCACCAGGAAGGCGAAGGTGCTGCCGCCCAGGGCGGAGAGCAGGTAGAGGGCCAGGAAGCGCAGCCGGCCGAGCGCCTCCTCCAGCGAGGGGCCGAGCCAGAACAGCACCAGCATGTTCGTCCCGACGTGCCACCACTCCAGGTGCAGGAAGGCCGCGGTCAGCAGTCGGTACCACTGGTCCGGGCCGTCCGCGACGCCCGCCGGGCCGCCGAGGATGTCCCGCCCGGCGCTGAGCAGCGACCAGGTCTGGCCCAGCCGCGGGGTGAGCACGTAGGCCGCCAGCACCCAGACCACGATGTTGAGCCCGATCAGCACCCGGGTGACCAGCCCGCCGTCGGCGGCAAGGGCCCCACCGAAGCGGGTGGTCGCCTGCCGGGACCCGGCGTGGCCGCTGCCGACGCACTCCGGGCACTGGAAGCCCACCGAGGCGGTCACCATGCACTGCGGGCAGATCGGCCGCTCGCAGCGGGTGCAGGAGACCCCGGTCGGGGTCTGCGGGTGCCGGTGGCAGCCGGGCAGTCCGGCCTCCGGGGACCGATCGGCCGACGGCCGCGGCTCGTCCGGGAGCATCAGCGGTGTCCCCTTCCCGTACACGACCTCCGAAACCGCCAGCCTACTGCCGCGCCCCCGTTCCCGGACCGGCTCCCCCACATCCGCCCGCCCCGCAGGGGCCCGGCCCTCGGCCCTTCCCCGGCACGCCCTCACCACCCGCCCGCACCACGGAGCCCCGCGTACGGCCCACTCCGACATGCTTCCGGACAAATCAGGGTGCATGATCAGCATTCAGGTGGATATGTGCATAAAGGACGCCACCCAGGAGGAGAGACTCGTGAGCTTCACGGATTCGGCCCGAGAGACGGCCACCAGGACCCGGGACACCGCCGCACACTTCGCGGACGGCGCCAGACAGCGCCTCGGCCCGGCCTTGGACGCCGTCGGTCCGAAGGCCGCGCTGGCCGCCCACAATCTCCGGGTCCAGTACGACAGACATCTCGCCCCGCAGTTCGGACACGTCTTCGCCAGCCTGCCGCCGGAGGCCCAGCAGAACGTCCTGAAGGCCCTCCACCGGGCCCAGGAGGCCGCCCTGGCGGCCCGCCTGTCCGCCGCCCGGGCCACGGACCAGACCCGCGCCACCGTCGGCCCCAGGATCGCCCATGCGGTCGAGGAGGCCCGCGCCACCGTCGTCCCGGTGGCGCAGGAGGCCCAGGCGCGCGGCGCCGCCGCGCTGACCGCCCTCCACGGCAACGTCAGCTCGGCCGAGATCAGCGAGCTGGCCGCCCGGAACGCCCGGAAGGAGCACTGCAACCGCCTGGCCGCCGGCCTCGCCGTGGCCGGCCTGCTGGCGATCGGCGGCGGCATCGTGGCCTGGGAGTGGTGGCGTCGGCACAGCAACCCGGAGTGGCTGGTCGAGCCCCCGACCGGGCAGGAGTCCCGGCCGGCCGACGCGCACCCGGCGTCCGCCCCGGTGAACGGCTCCGAGTCGGACGCCACCGCCGAGCCGAGGGACGGGGGCCCGGCGGACGAGAACGACGGCCCCGCCGGCGAGGACGGCCCGAAGCCGCACTGACCATCCGGAAAC
>NZ_JBHVFE010000495.1:0-6465 GCF_042801945.1 Kitasatospora sp. NPDC057542 | reverse complement strand
CACGGACACCGGCCCCCTTCGGCATGCTCCCCGGAAACGGGGGTTACAGCGGCAGGCCGTTGAGCTTGCCGCCGTTGAGACCGCCCAGCAGGCCGCCGATCGGGCCGAGCGAGCCGGTGAGGCCGGACAGCGGGTTGTTCGAGCCGAGGTCGGCACCGCCGAGGCGGTTGGCCGACCCGTGCTCGGCCAGGCCGAGCACGTCGGTGGCGGGCAGGTCGGACGGCAGGGCGCGCTCGACCGAGCCGAGCGGCAGCGCCCGCTGCACCGCGCCGACCGGCAGCGCGTCGGCGACGGCGGTGCCGCCGGGGACGGCGCCGGTGAGCGTTTCGGCGCCCGGCAGGGCCTGGGTGACCGAGCCGGCCTCGGTGAGCCCGCCGAGCGGGCTGGTGCCGGCGGTGGCGCTGCGGGTGCCCGCGGCCTTGCCGGTGACGGCCTCGCCGAGCTTGCCGGCCAGTGTCGAGGCGACCTTCGGGGTGACCGAGGAGAGCTGACCGGCGGTCGCGGCGGTCTGGTCGACCGGGGCGGTCAGCGTGCCGGCCTTCTCGTTCGCCTCGGGCAGCTGCTGGGCGACGATGTTGCCGGCGGCGTCGGCGGAGGCCGGTACGCCCGCGGCGACGGTGGCCGCGCCGGTGGTGCCGGCGGCCTGGCCGAGCTGGTGGGTGGTGTGCTGGAGGGTGGAACCGGCGTCGGAGTTGGTCAGCTGGCCCAGCGGTGCCGCGAGGTCGCTCTTGGGCAGCAGGGCGTCCCCGCCCAGGGCGAACGCGGAGCCGGCCGCGACCAGCGGGGTCGCTCCGGCGGCCACGACGAGCGCGGCCTGGGCGATCCGGCGCGTGAGGGGGTGAGACATGGGGCTCCTCGAAGGGGTCTGGGTCCGTCCCGTCCGCCCAAGGGACCGGGCGTGGCCGACCGGGCGGACGACGTTGTTACCGCTTGAGAAGCCAGAAGGTTTCGGCCGATGCAAGGAAACTTCCTGACCGACCATCGGATCGTATGACCACAGCAGGGCGGCCCGCCGGGCCCGGTCGGACGCTGCCGAACCGGCCCCGGCCAAGGGGAGTGACGGTTCTCCACCCCGGTTCGCCGGAACGGGCGGTCGGTCCACCGGGGTTGACCGGAATCACCCGTCCGGCGGCAACCCGAACACCTGTGCGTCAGCTCTTGTCGGCCGGGGCCAGCGTGACCTGGACGAGCTTGGTCGAGGTGCCCGAGGTCTGGGTCTGCCAGCCGTCCTCGGACTTGGACTTGCGCCAGATCTTCCCGTCGTAGGCGACCGTCGCGATGCCCAGCTGCTGGGCCTGGGCGACCGCCCAGTGGGCGACCTCCCAGCCGCCGGCCCGCTCGGCGCCCACCCCGCCGTCCGCCCCCGCGTCCGAGGAGGAGGTCAGCGCGGCGGTGGCCGGGTCCGGGGTCAGCGAGACGGCGTTCTCGGCGCCCTTGATGGTCGAGGTGTAGCCGGTCGCCGGGGTCACCGTGCGGCCGAACTCCCGGCGCACCCGGTCGGACAGCACCTGGGCCCGGTCCGGCGCCGCGGCCGGGGTCGCGGTGGCGCCCGGGGTGGCGGAGGCGGAGTCCGCCGGGTCCGGCTTGGCGTAGTCGTGCACCACGCAGGAGAACGAGGCGGGCTCCCGGCCGGCCAGCGCCGAGGTGAGCAGGGTCGCCTTGGTCTCGTGCTTGGCGTAGGCCTGCGGGTAGCCGCTCTTCTGCACCGTCTGCGCGGCGTCGGTCAGCGGCATCCGGGTGTAGCCGGGGACCTTGACCAGGCCGTCCAGGAACTTGTTGGTCGCGTACACCGGGTCCGAGATCTGCGCCGGGGTGCCCCAGCCCATCGACGGCCGCTGCTGGAAGAGGCCGATCGAATCCCGGTCGCCGCCCGCGAGGTTGCGCAGCTTGGACTCCTGCATGGCGGTTGCCAGCGAGATCGTGGTGGCCCGGTCCGGCAGCGCGCGCGAGCGCGCCACCGCGGCGATCGTCGCGGCGTTGGCGGCCTGCGGCAGCTCCAGGGTGCCGTTGCCGGCCGCGGTCTTCACCGTGCACTCCTCGGACGCGCCCGGCTTGAAGCCGAACCACCAGATCCCGACCACGGCCAGACCGGCGACCAGGGCCAGGCCGAGCAGCCCGACGATCACCATCAGCAGGGCGCGCAGCGGCCCGCGGCGGCGAGTGGGCTCCTCTTCGTCGCCCAGCTCCTCGCTGCTCCTTCTCCTGGCCACCGTCGCCCCTCTCGCGCCTGCTTCTTGATCCGACACCGTACCCACTCGGACGGATGTGCGGCGCCCCCCGGTTGCCGAACCGAGTCCGATCCGTGTCACGGGGCGGCCGCACCGGGCGGACTAGGCTGACGCCCATGAGCAGCCCGAACCCGACGCCCCTGGACCTCACTCTCGACGGCGGCACGCTGACCGCACGGCTCGTCGACTTCCCCTCGGTGAGCGGCGACGAGCAGGCGCTCGCCGACGCCGTGGAGGCCGCGCTGCGCGGCTACCCGCACCTCACCGTGGACCGCCACGGCAACAACGTGGTCGCCCGGACGAACCTGGGCCGGGCCGAGCGCGTCGTCCTGGCCGGCCACCTGGACACCGTGCCGATCGCCGACAACCTCCCCTCGTACGTCGAGGGCGACCTGCTCTACGGCTGCGGCACCTCGGACATGAAGTCCGGCGTGGCCGTCCAGCTGCGCCTCGCCGCCACGCTGACCGAGCCCAACCGCGACCTCACCTTCGTCTTCTACGACTGCGAGGAGGTGGAGGCCCACCGCAACGGCCTGGGCCACCTCGCCAAGGACCACCCGGAATGGCTGGCCGGCGACTTCGCGGTGCTGATGGAGCCCAGCGGCGGCATGGTCGAGGGCGGCTGCCAGGGCACCCTGCGGGCACAGGTGCGGCTCACCGGCGTGCGCGCCCACGCGGCCCGCAGCTGGCTCGGCGACAACGCCATCCACCACGCCGCCGAGGTGCTCACCCGGCTCGCGAACTACGAGCCGCGCCGGGTGGAGATCGACGGCCTGGAGTACCGCGAGGGCCTGAACGCGGTCCGGATCGACGGCGGCGTGGCCGGCAACGTGATCCCGGACGAGTGCGTCGTGACGGTCAACTTCCGCTACGCGCCGGACCGCAGCGAGGCGGACGCGGAGAAGCACGTGCGCGAGGTCTTCGACGGCTTCGAGCTGACCGTCACCGACTTCGCGGCGGGTGCCCTGCCCGGACTCTCCCAGCCGGCCGCCCAGGCCTTCGTGGCGGCCACCGGCGGCCAGGCCCGGGCCAAGTTCGGCTGGACCGACGTCGCCCGGTTCAGCGCGCTCGGCGTTCCGGCGGTCAACTACGGCCCCGGTGACCCGAACCTGGCGCACAAGCGGGAGGAGCACTGCTCGCTGAGCGCCATCGCCGAGGCCGAGGAGCGCCTGCGCGGCTGGCTGACCAGCTGAACCGCGCGCGGCACCGCTCGTCCGGCCGGCAGCCGAACGACATCTTCCGGATGCTCAACCGACCTTCCCCCGTTGCCTGAAAACGGGGGAGGGCGGGCGTAGGGTTTCGTCATGACAGGCACAGGAGACGAGAAGCGCTACGGTCACGGCCCCGAGCAGGTCGGGGTGCCGCGGAAGAAGAAGGCCTGGCCCGAGAAGCAGAAGGGCCCGGTGCTGGTGCGCCGGGACCAGGTCGGCACGAGCACCACGGACCAGCGTCTGCTGGACACCACCGGCCCCACCGACTGGCTGCACACCGACCCGTGGCGGGTGCTGCGGATCACCTCCGAGTTCGTCGAGGGCTTCGGCGCCCTCGCCGAACTCCCGCCCGCGATCAGCGTCTTCGGCTCCGCCCGGACCGCGGTCGACTCGCCCGAGTACGAGGCGGGCGTCGCCATCGGCCGGGCCCTCGCCGAGGCCGGCTACGCGGTGATCACCGGCGGCGGCCCGGGCGCGATGGAGGCCGCCAACCGCGGCGCCTCCGAGGCCGGCGGCCTCAGCGTCGGGCTCGGCATCGAGCTGCCCTTCGAGCAGGGCCTCAACGAGTTCGTCGACCTCGGGCTGAACTTCCGCTACTTCTTCGTCCGCAAGACGATGTTCGTGAAGTACGCGCAGGGCTTCGTGGTCCTGCCCGGCGGCCTCGGCACGCTGGACGAGCTGTTCGAGGCGCTCACCCTGGTGCAGACGAAGAAGGTCACCCGCTTCCCGGTGATCCTCTACGGCAGCGCCTACTGGGGCGGTCTGTACGAGTGGCTGAAGAACACCCTGGTCGAGCAGGGCAAGGCGGCCCCGCACGACCTGGAGCTGTTCCACATCACCGACGAGATCGACGAGGTCATGAAGATCCTCGCCGACGCCCGCCGGCCCACCAACGAGATCTAGCCGGAGCGACGAGCGTCGGCACCGGGTCCCGAGCGCTCCGGAGGCGAGCCGAGCGCCATCAAGGGGTCCTAGGCCAGCCCCCGGCGGGCGACCGCCGGGGGGCGGGTGCCCCGGATCGAGGCGACCATGTCCAGCACCTGGCGGGTCTCCGCGACCTGGTGCACCCGGTAGACCTGCGCGCCCAGCCAGGCCGAGACCGCGGTGGTGGCCAGGGTGCCGAGCAGCCGCTCGTCCACCGGCCTGTCCAGGGTCTCGCCGACGAAGTCCTTGTTGGAGAGCGAGACCAGCACCGGGAAGCCGGTCGCGGTCATCTCCGGCAGCCGCCGGGTGGCCTCCAGCGAGTGCCGGGTGTTCTTGCCGAAGTCGTGCCCCGGGTCGATGATCACCGCATCCCGCCGCACGCCCAGCTCCACCGCGCGCTCGGCCAGCCCCACGGTCACGCGCAGGATGTCCGCCATCACGTCCTCGTACCCGATCCGGTGCGGCCGGGTACGGGGCTCGGCGCCGCCCGCGTGGGTGCAGACCAGCCCGGCGTCGTACCGGGCGGCCACCTCGGCGAGCTTCGGGTCCACCCCGCCCCAGGCGTCGTTCAGCAGGTCCGCGCCCGCCGCGCAGACCGCATCGCCGACCTCGTGCCGCCAGGTGTCCACGCTGATCACCGCCTCGGGGTGGCGCTTGCGCAGCTCGGCCACGAAGGGCACGGTGCGCCGCAGCTCCTCCTCGACCGTGACCTCGTCGCCCGGCCCGGCCTTCACCCCGCCGATGTCCAGGATCGCCGCGCCCTCGGCCATCGCCCGGTCCGCGGCGGCGAAGGCGGCCTCGTCGGCGAAGGTC
Source organism: Kitasatospora sp. NPDC057542 (assembly GCF_042801945.1). Taxonomy (NCBI): domain Bacteria; kingdom Bacillati; phylum Actinomycetota; class Actinomycetes; order Kitasatosporales; family Streptomycetaceae; genus Kitasatospora; species Kitasatospora sp. NPDC057542. The sequence continues at coordinate 1,289 of NZ_JBHVFE010000495.1, read as the reverse complement.
GCACCCCTGTCGAAGAACGAGTCCGGCGTCCGGTTGACGATGGCCATGATCACCAGCTCGTCGTCACCGAATTCCCGCGGTCCCAGGCGCAGTGCCACCGATGTCTCCTCCACAGCTCCTGCGGGTGCGATGATGGCCCCCGGCCTCACTAAGGGACCATGCTGTCATGATCAGTGTGGTTACCTGCCACCACATAGCGGACCGGCCGGGAGTTCGGGAGGACAGCTCGTGTTCTGGGTGATCGTGGTCGCCATGGCCGTGGTGGTCGGCGGCGCCGCCCTGGTGGCGCTCGGCGGGGGCGGCTCGATGCCGGAGGCGGCACCGGACCGCATCTCCGCGCGACTGCCGCAGGACCGCCCGCTGGGCAAGGCGGACGTGGACGAGCTGCGCCTGCCGATGGCGCTGCGCGGCTACCGGATGGACGAGGTGGACGACGTCCTGGACCGCCTCGGCGCCGAACTCGCCTACCGCGACGCGCGGATCGCCGAGCTGGAGGCCGCCGCCCACCTGCGCGGCGCGGTCGAGGCGACCACCGCACCGGACCCGGCGGCCGAACCGCTGCCCGGACTGGAGCAGTTCGCCCGGGTGGTCGAGCCGGCCGTGGTGCTCGCCAAGCAGCCGGCCGCGGAGCAGGCCCCCGAGGACGCGAAGCCGGGGACGGAGAAGTGACGGAGGCGGTCGAGGGCGCGGTTCTCGGCGCGGACGGCCTGCGCCGCTGCGGCTGGGGCGACTCCACCGACGACTACCGGGTCTACCACGACACCGAGTGGGGCCGCCCGGTGCACGGCGACGACGCGCTGTTCGAGCGGGTCTGCCTGGAGGCCTTCCAGTCCGGCCTGTCCTGGCTGACCATCCTGCGCCGCCGCGAGGGCTTCCGGGCCGCGTTCGCGGGCTTCGAGATCGCCAAGGTCGCCGAGTTCGGCGAGGCGGACAAGGAGCGCCTGCTCGCCGACACCGGCATCATCCGCAACCGGGCCAAGATCGAGGCGGCGATCGCCAACGCGCGGGTCGCCCGCGACCTGGAGGGCGGCCTGGACGCGCTGATCTGGCAGTTCGCCGTCGATCCGGGCCGACCGGCCCCCCGCGCGATGAGCGAGGTGCCGGCCGTCACGCCGGAGTCGACGGCGCTGGCGAAGGCGCTGAAGAAGGCGGGTTTCCGCTTCGTCGGCCCGACCACCGCCTACGCCCTGATGCAGGCCTGCGGGCTGGTCGACGACCACCTGGCGGACTGCCACGTCCGCACCGGCGCCAAGGGCTGAGCCCCGGGCCCGGGCCGGCCGGCCCGGGCC
>NZ_JBHVFE010000494.1:0-6472 GCF_042801945.1 Kitasatospora sp. NPDC057542 | reverse complement strand
GGCGGGTCGGGGTGGGCGGCGGCCTTGGTGGTTCGTACTGGCGGAGGGTCAGGCGGCGGGGCGCAGGGTCTCCCGCGGAGCGTCGATGCCGCGGATCGGGCCGGTGCTGCCCACCAGCGGTTCCGCCCGACGGTCGTTCGCGTCCTCGACCGCGGACAGCAGCTTCTTCCACTGCTCGGCGCGCTCGCTCGCCGTGTGCTCGGTGGCGGGTCGGGGGGTGGCCATGAGGTGCACCGGGCCGGGCACGGCGGGCATCGGCTTGTAGTGCTGGCGGGCCGCGCGGCGCGTCTCCGCCGGCAGCGCGTCCGTCTTCATCCGGCGGTCCTGCTCCTTCGCCCAGGCCGTGATCTCGTCGGCAGTGAGGTCAAGCAGGACGATCCGGCGCGCGGAAGGGCAGCGGCGGTCCCGCTGACCGGCCGCCAGCTCGGCACCGCCCAGATCAGTCGAGTAGTGGTCGCGAATCGTCAGGGTCTTGTCGCCCACGATCTGCCGCCAGATCTCGCAGCCCGGGCAGACCACGGTGCGCAGCTCGCCGGAGCGCAGGTTGTAGGAGCTGCGGCGAAGCTGGCTGACGCGGATCGGGGCGAGGGAGCTGCGGCGCTTGGTACGGACACGAGCGGGCATCAGGGCCTCCTGGCAGGGAGAAGAAGGGAAGTCAGGGGAGCGAAGGTGCTGCTCTCTCCGCCCGCCAGGCCCGGCCGGTCAGCCGGCGGTCCTGGCGCACAGACAGCGCAGCAGCGCTGTGAGGTGGTGCCCAATATGTGGCGGCCCGGCGGCGACGGGTCCCGAGGAGCGGGTGGGCTCGACTCAGGCCCCGCCGAAGCGAAGAGGGCTGCTATGGCGATGCTCGTTCACCACCAAAGACCTAGACTTTGGTACCTAAGTCCTGGCGACGTTCAGAACCGTACGCAGTCCGTGACTACCCGTCAAGCTCTTTGGTACTTAAGTTTTCTGCCTGAGTGCCAAAGACCGCACATCATGGGTGGAAAGCTGGCGCCAGAAGGGTGGAAAGATGGCGCAGCGAGGGCCATCGCGCATCCAAGTCGGGCGAGTTAGGTACCAAAGTCACCTGCCGTCAGGTACCTTGTGTCCATGACTGCGACAGATCAGACAAGCCGGGGCACTGCCCGGGGCGTCGCCGACGCTCTGCGCAAGCAGATCCGCTCCGGTGCGCTGAGGCCTGGCCAGGTACTACCTACCAATCGCGAACTCGCGGCGCGGTTCAGCGTCTCCCCAAAGACCGCTACGGCTGGCGTGGACATCCTCAGGACCGAGGGCCTCATCATCGGTGAGCAAGGCGGTCGTCGCCGGGTGCGAGCCGTTCGTCGCATCACCTGGGACCTGACGGAGTTCGAGCGTGGCCACCGCCGCGATTCCCACTCGCTGGACGACTGGGCCACCGCGATCAAGGACGCCGGCCGCGAGCCCCGCGAGACAATCGTCCGAACGGTAGAGCCAGCTCCGCGGGAGATCGCGGAGTGGCTGCGCATCATGCCCGGTGACGAGGTAGTCAAGCGAGCCCGTGTCCGCTGGGTGGATTCCGAGCCATTCCAGCTCTCCACCAGCTACTTCCCTGGCACGATCGCCCGGGGAACCTTGCTGGACGAGGACCGTGAGGTGTCCGTGCCTGGTGGCGTACTGCGCTACATCGGCCACCCTCAGACGGCCGTCCGCGACGAGATCAGCGGCCGAATGCCCACACCTGAGGAGACTGACATTCTCCAACTCCCAGTTGGGACCCCCGTTATCCAGCATGTCCGCATCGGACACGGGGCCGAGGGGCCGGTCCGCGTCATGGTCACTATCGCCCCCGGTGATCGTCACCTGCTCGTGTACGAGATGGAGGTCTGATGGCCACCTGCAGTGAGGCCTACCGGCAGAAGCCCCAGATGGATAGCACCCGACCTCGCCGAGCCAAGTCTCTGACCAACAACGCGGCCACAACGAGTCTGGTGTGGTACGCGGCGTACGGGTCAAACATGCACGCCGACCGCCTGGCGTGCTACATCCGCGGTGGCCGCCCGCCCGGCGGAACTCGGACCTACCCGGGTTGCCGTGACCGCCGGCTGCCGGAACAGCAAGCCGCTGTACTGCTGCCTGGCCAGCTCTACTTCGCTCTGACGTCGACCGTGTGGACCGGCGGCATGGGCTTCTACGATCCCGTGCAGGCTGACGAGATGCCCGCCCGGGCCTACCTAGTCTCCAGGGAGCAGTTCTCCGACATCGCCGCTCAGGAGATGCACCGGGACCCCGGCGCGGATCTCGACCTCACTCCAGTGCTCACCGCCGGCCACGACCAGCTTGGCCCTGGCAGATACGAGACTCTGGTGTGCTCTGGGGAACTTGACGGCATCCCGGTCCTCACCTTCACGGCCCCCTGGCATCTCGCCGACGCCGAGCTCAACGCCCCGGCCATCGGCTATTTGGCGAACTTTGCCAGCGGCCTCGCCGAGGCTCACGGCTGGCCCCTGGAGCGCTCTGCCCAGTACCTCGCCACGCGGCCCGGCGCAGCCGGCCATTGGACGGCAAAGTCAATCCTGGACGCCCTCCAGACCACGACCCGCGCGGCAGCGCTTGACAACGAGAGCCCTGCCCTGTTGCGGGACTAGGCTCCTGACGAGCTTCACCCACCACAACCGAACACGGACACGCGAAAGCGGCCCCCATCCGCCAAGATCTGGGCCGCTCTCGTTGACCTAACTATTCAGCTGTTCGCTGGTTCGACGGTACCAGGCGTACCCGGCCCGCGGCGAGAGACACCCGTCACCTCGCCCGGCCGTGTGGCGACGCCTGGTGCCGCCATACCGGCGACGGCGGAGAGGCAAGCCCCGTTGTCCCGCACCACCCCCACTCCGGCGCCGCGCACCGCGCGCTGCACCCCTCCGGCCCGCTCGTGCCCGCCGGCCACCGTTCTCCGCGCCCACCGCCCGGCCATCCAGGCCGGGCCGGTCCTGGTGGCTGCCGCCGGATCGGAGGTGACGAAGTGAGCTCCCAGACCGTCCAGGAACCCCGCGAGAACGGCGCCATCAGCCAGCGGGGCCCGGTCCCCTCGGTGTCGGTGTTCGCTCACATGCGCAGTGGCCCGACGCGAGTCGTGTACCCGCTGGACCTGCTGATCCTGGTGGAGCTCGGCTTCATGTTCGGTGAGCAGGCCCGCCAGCCGCAGGACGCGGCCCCCCTGATCGTCACCCCTCCCGCGCTGGTCGAGCGGCTCCAGGGGCAGGGCGTCGTCAGCGCCAACGGCTCCGGCTTGGTCTCCCGGGCCTCGGTGTACGAGTCGTTCAAGCGCCTCATCGAGAAGGGGTACATCCGCCGGATCAACCTCCGGTCCGAGGATGGCCGGCGCTCTGCGGGCGTGGCGTACGAGTACTACGAGTGGCCTGCCTACAACCCCGACTACCGCCCCGCCTCCGATCCGGCCGATGACGAATCTCCGCAGGTCAGGTCTGCTTCCGGCAATGCAGGAAGCAGCAACGCCGGAAGCAGAGAACAAACCAGCACGAAAAATCGATCTCCGCAGGTCAAGTCTGCTTCCGGCAATGCAGGAAGCAGCAACGCCGGAAGCAGAGGCAAGAACTCGGCGTTTCCGCAGGTCAGGTCTGCTTCCGGCAATGCCGCAAACCCCCCACACCCCCCGGGGGAGGTAGGAACTACCTCCTCCCCCTCCCCTCACGGGCGTCACTTGCGTGACGCGGCGGCTGCGCCGAGGAGGGACCGGGCTGACGTCGGTTCACCGGCCGATGCCGCCGCCGACCTTGCTCCCGTGGACCCCGAGCTGTTCCAGGCCGCCGTCGACTTCCTGATGCGGCTGCCCGGCAAGTGGGCGGTCGGCCGGCTGAAGGCCCGCAATCTGGCGGCCGAGCTGGTGCGTGCGACCGAGGACACCGGGTGGAAGCTCGATGCCTCCCTGCGGATGTGGCTGACCCGGGCCGAGGAGGGCAAGGCGGCCCCGCGTGTGCACGGCACGGTGCTGGAGTTCCGGATCAAGAACCTGGAGCTGCGGGAGTCGGTGTTCGCGACCGAGGACGCCACCTCGGAGCAGGCGGCCGTTCTGCCCGCTCAGGTGCGTCCGCAGGCCAAGCCCCGCACGCCCGACTGGTGCGGGAAGTGCAACGGCGGCGAGCAGCCGATGAGCCTGATGATGCGCACCATCGCCGATCCGGACTTGGAGAGCGACCGGGTCCTGCCCTGCCCGGACTGCCACCCCTCGCGGGTGCGGTTCGCCCGCTGATCGCCCAGGACGCAGCACGGCGGCCGGGAGCCCCTGGAAAGGCCCGGCCGCCGCAGACCCCCGCTAGGAGGCAACCATGACTATCCCCCAGCAGCACGCCGATCTCAACGACGTCCCGGAGCCCGAGGACTTCGAAATGCCCGAGGACCCGTACGAGAACGAGGACCTCGGCGCGCGGAAGCGGCCGCGCGGGAACCGGGCGAAGAAGGCCGCTGGCGACCAGGTTGACGGGCTGGGCAGCATTGAGCGGGTGCCGCCGCACGACCTGGCGGCGGAGAGGGCGACCCTCGGCGGGATGCTGCTGTCCAAGGACGCCATCGGCGACGTGATCGGCGTACTCCAGCCCGGCGACTACTACCGGCCGGCCCACCAGCTGATCCACGACGCGATCCTGGCGCTGTTCGCAAAGGGCGAGCCGGCCGACGCCATCACTGTTGCCGGCGAGCTCACCCGCCGGGGCGAGCTCGTCAGGGCCGGCGGCCCCGGGTACCTGCACGACTGCGCGAACGGCGCGGTGGGTGCCAGCGCCGAGTACTACGCCGGGATCGTCCACGAGCGGGCCGTCTTCCGCCGCCTCAGCGAGTCCGGCACCCGCATCGCCAACATGGGCTTCACCGGTGAAGGCGACGTGCACCAGGTCGTCGACGCCGCCCAGTCCGAGCTGTTCGGCGTCCTGGGGCGCGACACCTCGACCGAGATTCGTCCGCTCGGCGCCACCGCCGATTCCCTCGCCGACCGCATCGAGGCCCGCAAGAACGCCAAGGGCGGACTGCAGGGCGTCCCCACCGGGTTTGTCGACCTGGACCAGCTCACTGGCGGTCTGCGGCCGGGCCAGTTCGTCATCGTCGCGGCCCGCCCCGCGGTCGGGAAGTCCACCCTCGCCGTGGACTTCGCCCGCGCCTGCTCGATCGAGAACAAGATCCCCTCTGCGCTGTTCTCACTGGAGATGGGCCGCGAGGAGATCGAGGAGCGGATCATGTCCGCCCACGCCCGCATCGCGCACCACCACCTGAAGACCGGCGACATGACCGACGACGACTGGGCCCGCTTCGCCCGCTACTACGACGACTACGCCAGCGCCCCGTTGTTCATCGACGACAGCGAGCACCTGACCGTCATGGACGTCGCGGCCAAGGCCCGCCGGCTCAAGCAGCAGCACGGCATCGGCCTGATCGTCATCGACTACATCCAGCTGATGAAGTCCGGCACCCGCAGCCCCGAGAACCGCCAGCAGGAGGTCTCCGATATCTCCCGCAACCTCAAGCTCCTCGCCAAGCAGCTCAAGGTGCCCGTCGTCGGACTCTCCCAGCTCAACCGCGGACCCGAACAGCGCACCGACAAGCGCCCGATGGTGTCCGACCTTCGCGAGTCCGGCTCCCTGGAGCAGGACGCCGACATCGTCATCCTCCTGCACCGCGAGGACGCCTACGAGAAGGAGTCCCCCCGCGCGGGCGAGGCCGATCTGATCGTCGCCAAGCACCGGGGCGGCCCGACCTCCACCATCACGGTGGCCTTCCAGGGCCACTACTCGCGCTTCGTCGACATGACCCGGGACTGACCGGCCGCGGCGTGCGGGTGGACGACGCCTGGCCCCGGCGCCCACGCCTCGGACCTGAACCTCTGACCCTGACAGACCAGTACGAAGGAGAGGCCTCCGGTGACGGAGCAGCAAGTGCGCGCGGCCCTGGACGCCCTGGGCATCGAAGTACCCGAGAGAGTGAAGGAGCTGAGCCGCTGGAACCCCGCGCTGCGCCTCGCGTTCCTGCTCGGCTTGTTGTGGCGCACGGTCGGCCAGGCCCGGGACGCCGAGATCGTACGGGCCGACCAGCAAGACGGCGAGCACATGGCCGGGCCGAACGAGCTCGACCTCGGCGAGGACCAGATCGGCCGGGCCTACTACGAGATCCGCTTCGCAGCCAGCCGGCTGCTCGGACTCACCTGTGCCGAGCATGACGGCACCGGCCCGGAAGACCAGGTGCCCTTCGAGCACGGTTCGGACATGTTCGTGGACGGCAGGGTTTGGGCTGCGCAAGCCGCAGCCGACGCTGCTGTGGATCTGCTTGCGCCCCGGGTCCAGGACCCGCACAGCCGGGCCTTGCCGCGTGTCCGGACCCATCTGATCTCGGCGTTGTACTACCTCGATCAACTGGACGCCGCGTCGGCGGCCGAGACGGGCGAGGAAGACCCCTCGCCGCCCTTCTGACGGGCGATCATCGCTCCGTCGGGCCCCGGGCCCGACGG
>NZ_JBHVFE010000493.1:0-6487 GCF_042801945.1 Kitasatospora sp. NPDC057542 | reverse complement strand
GGTTCCAGGATCGGCCGGGGCCCACGGCGTCGGGCCGTACGGTCCGTCAGGCCCGGTCGCAGGCCTGCGCCCGCAGCGCGCGGTCCAGGTCGTCCCGGCGCTCCAGCACCAGGCGGCGCAGCGCCGGCGCGGCCTGCGGGTGCCCCGCGAGCCAGGCGTCGGCCTCGGCCAGGGTCTGCTCGTCGGTCTGGGCGATCGGGAAGAAGCCGCCGACGATCCGCATCGCGATCTCGATGGTCCGCTCGGCCCAGATCCGCTCCAGCAGCTTGAAGTACGGCGCCGCGTAGAGGGCGCTCAGGTCGCGCTGGAAGGGGATCGAGAAGCCCGCGGTGTTGGCCTCGACCAGGGCGCTCGGCAGCTCGTCCGAGTCGATCACGGCCGACCATGCGGCGGCCTTGGCCTCCGCCGTGGGCCGGGCGGCCAGGCACTGGGTGTAGTGGCGCTTGCCGCTCGCGGTGTTGTCGGCGGCCAGTTCGGCGGCCAGCTCCTCGTCGGTGGCCTGGCCGGCTGCGGCCAGCGCCAGCCACAGCGACCAGCGCAGCTCCTGGTCGACCTCCAGGCCGTCGACCCGGGCGCTGCCGGACAGCAGGCCGCGGACCAGACCGAGGTGCTCGGCTCCGCCCGCGGTCTGGGCGAGGAAGCGGGCCCAGGCCAGCTGGTGGTCGCTGGCCGGGACGGCCTCGCGCAGCTCGCGCAGGGCGCCGTCGGCGAGCAGCCGGCCGCCCTCGCCGCGCCAGGCCGGGTCGGCGTACAGGTCGACGGCGGTCTTGGCCTGGGCGTGCAGCGACTGGAGCACGCCGATGTTGCCCTCCTGGCCGGCGAAGCGCAGCACCAGGGCGACGTAGTCGCGGGCCGGCATCAGGCCGTCCCGGGTGAGGTTCCAGACCGCGGACCAGGCGAGTGCGCGGGCCAGCTCGTCGCGGATGTCGCCGAGGCCGCTGCGCAGGTTCGCCAGCGAGTCCTCGTCGAAGCGGATCTTGCAGTAGGTCAGGTCGTCGTCGTTGAGCAGCACCAGCGCCGGACGGGGCAGGCCGGCGGCCTCGGTGACGACGGTCCGGGCGCCGGTGACGTCCAGTTCGATCCGCCCGGTGCGCACCAGGGCGCCGTCGGCGTCCCGGTCGTACAGGCCGACCGCGATCCGGTGCGGGCGCAGTACGTCGCCGTCCTGGAGCACGGCCAGCTCGGTGATCCGGCCCTCGGCGTCGGCCGTGACCTGCGGGGTGAGCGCGTTGACCCCGGAGGTCTGGAGCCAGGCGGCGGCCCAGGCCTTGAGGTCCCGGCCGCTGGTCTCCTCCAGCACCTCCAGCAGGTCGCCCAGCTCGGTGTTGCCGAAGGCGTGGCGCTTGAAGTAGCGGCGGGCACCCTCGAAGAAGGCCTCCGAACCGACGTACGCCACCAGCTGCTTGAGGACGGAGGCGCCCTTGGCGTAGGTGATGCCGTCGAAGTTGAGCTTGGCGTCCTCGAGGTCCCGGATGTCCGCGGTGATCGGGTGGGTGGTGGGGAACTGGTCCTGCCGGTAGGCCCAGGCCTTGCGCTGGTTGGCGAAGGTGACCCAGGCCGAGGAGTAGCGGGTGCGGGCGCCGATCAGGCCGTAGGAGCCCATGAAGTCGGCGAAGGACTCCTTCAGCCACAGGTCGTCCCACCAGCGCATGGTGACCAGGTCGCCGAACCACATGTGCGCCATCTCGTGCAGGATGACGTTGGCCCGGCCCTCGTACGCGGCGTCGGTGACCTTCGAGCGGAAGACGAACTCCTCGCGGAAGGTGACGCAGCCGGGGTTCTCCATCGCGCCGATGTTGTACTCGGGAACGAAGGCCTGGTCGTACTTCCCGAAGGGGTACGGGTAGTCGAACTCCTCGTGGAAGAAGTCGAGTCCGAGCTTGGTGACGCCGAGGATCTCGTCCGCGTCGAAGTACGGGGCCAGCGACCGGCGGCACATCGCGGAGAGCGGGATCTCCAGCGCGGTGCCGTCGGCCAGCTCGCGGCGGTAGTGGTCGCGGGCGACGTGGTACGGGCCGGCGACGACGGCGGTGAGGTAGGTGGAGATCGGCTTGGTCGGCGCGAACTCCCAGGTGCGGCTGCCGTCCTGTCCGGTGGCGTCCTGCTCGGTGACGTTCTCGTGCGGGGCGTTGGACCACACGTCCCAGGCGGCCGGGGCGGTCACGGTGAAGGTGAACGGGGCCTTCAGGTCGGGCTGCTCGAAGTTCGCGAACACCCGGCGGGCGTCGGCCGGCTCGTAGTGGGTGTAGAGGTAGGTCTCGCCGTCCACCGGGTCGACGAAGCGGTGCAGGCCCTCGCCGGTGCGGCTGTAGGCGCAGTCCGCCTCGACGGTCAGCACGTTCTCGGCGGCCAGGCCGTCGACGTGCACCCGGGCGCCGTCGTAGGCGGTGGCCGGGTCGAGGGCGCGGCCGTTGAGGGTGACCGAGCGGACGGCGGGGGCGAGCAGGTCGAGAAAGGTGTCCGCACCGGGCTGGGAGCAGCGGAAGGTGACAGTGGTGGTGGAGCGGAAGGTGCCGGCCTCCCGGTCAGGGGCCGAGGTCACGTCCAGCCGGACCTGGTAGCCGTCCACGGCCAGGATGCTGGCCCGCTGCTGCGCCTCGTCGCGGCTGAGGTTCTTGCCCGGCACGGCGGTACTCCTTTGTCCGGCTCGCACGGTGGTGCGCCTGTGGGTGGTGCGGTCTCGGCGCGAGGTGTGCTCCGCGCACGCGGTGCCATCCTTTCACGCCCCGTGTCGTCAGTACCATTGCACAGGCCGTCGCGCCAGGACCGGAATCAGCGGTGTCGGGCGGGTGTTGGCGTTGCCGGGGTGGGACTCCTCCCTGTCTCGGACCACTCACGAAGGACGACACGCAGTGACGACTGCCGCTGAGCGCAAGACCGCCGACTTCTGGTTCGACCCGGCCTGCCCGTGGGCGTGGATGACCTCCCGCTGGCTGATCGAGGTCCAGCAGCTGCGTCCGGTCGACGTGCACTGGCACGTGATGAGCCTGTCGGTGCTCAACGAGCACCGGGACCTCCCGGAGAACTACCGGGAGATGCTGGACAACGCCTGGGGCGCGGTGCGGGTCTGCACCGCAGCCGCCGAGCAGCACGGTCCGGAGGTGCTCGGCCGGCTCTACACCGAGCTGGGCGTGCGCTTCCACAACCAGGGCCTGCCGCAGAACCGGGAGACCGTGGCGGCGGCGCTGGTGGCCGCGGGCCTGCCCGCCGAGCTGGCCGACGCGGCCGGCACGGACGCGTACGACGAGGCCCTGCGCGCCTCGCACAAGGAGGGCATCACCCTGGTCGGCGAGGACGTCGGCACCCCGGTGATCGCGGTCGAGGGCGTGGACGGCGAGCGGGTGGCCTTCTTCGGCCCGGTGGTGACCCCGGCCCCGAAGGGCGAGGCCGCGGCCCGGCTGTGGGACGGCACTCTGCTGGTGGCCTCCACCCCGGGCTTCTACGAGATCAAGCGCACCCGCACGGACGGCCCGTCCTTCGAGTAAGTCCCGGGGAACGGCTCCGGAAACGCGGCAGGGCCCGGCACCGCTCGGTACCGGGCCCTCGCCGTGCGTGGGACGGGAAGGTCAGCGCAGGGCGGCGTCCCGGCGCTGCTTGAGCAGCCCGGCGACGGCCAGCGCCGTGACCAGCACGCCGGCCGCGTACAGCTGCTCGCGGTTGCCCTCGGTGGTGGTCATCAGGGCGAGGATGCCGGCCACCGCGGCCATCGCGATCCAGGTCAGGTACGGGAAGCCCCACATCTTCACGGTGAGCAGCTCGGGAGCCTCGCGCTCCAGCCGGCGGCGCATCCGCAGCTGGACCGCGCAGATGAACAGCCAGACCACCAGGATCGCCACGCCGGTGGTGTTCATCAGCCAGGTGAACACCGTGGCCGGCCAGAACTTGGCGGCCAGCACGGCGCCGAAGCCGAACAGGCAGGAGGCCAGCACGGCCATGCGCGGCACCCCGCCGCTGACCCTGGCCAGTGCCTTGGGGCCCTGGCCGCGGCCGACCAGCGAGTACGCCATCCGGGAGGCGCCGTAGATGTTGGCGTTCATCGCGGACAGCAGCGCGACCAGCACCACCACCTGCATGATCGTTCCGGCCGCGGGCACCCCGAGGTGGCGCAGCACGGTGACGTACGGGCCGTCGGCGACGACCGCCGGGTCCTTCCAGGAGACCAGGGTGACCACCAGGGCCATCGAGCCGATGTAGAAGATCGCGATCCGCCACACCGCGGTGCGCACGGCGTTGGCGACGTTCTTCTTGGGGTCCTCGGACTCGGCGGCGGCGATGGTCACGGTCTCCAGACCGCCGTACGCGAAGACCGAGGCGAGCAGGCCGACGATCAGCCCGTCGACGCCGTTGGGCAGGAAGCCGCCCTGGCCGGTGAGGTTCGTCGTGCCGGGGGCGCCGGGGCCGAGCACGCCGGCGATGCCGAGCCCGCCGAGGACCAGGAAGGTGACGATCGCGGCGACCTTGATCGCGGCGAACCAGAACTCGAACTCGCCGAAGTTCTTCACCGCGGTGAGGTTGCTGGCGCAGAAGAAGACCATGAACAGGCCGACCCAGATCCAGGCGGAGACACCGGGTATCCAGCCGTTGACGATCTTCCCGGCGGCGGTGGCCTCGGCGGCGACGCCGCAGCACAGCATCACCCAGTACATCCAGCCGGCCGTGATCCCGGCCCACGGGCCGATCTCCTTCTCGGCGTGCACCGAGAACGATCCGGAGGCGGGGCGGGCGGCGGACATCTCACCGAGCATCCGCATGATCAGCATGACCAGGAGGCCGGAGAGCGCGAACGCCAGGATGATCGCCGGTCCGGCGGCCGCGATGCCGGCGCCGGAGCCGACGAAGAGGCCCGCGCCGATCACGCCGCCGAGGGCGATCATGGACAGGTGGCGCTGCTTCAGCCCGTGGGAGAGCTGCTGGCCACCCGGTGCCGGCGCTGCGGCCGGCTGGGTGCCGTCAGGGGTCCCGGTCGCCGAAGGCGCGGAAGTAGGGGCCATAGGGGTGGTTCCAGACTGTGCGGTATGCGGCATGAGCTGTCCAATATCCGGTGGCACCCCTGTCCATGCCAAGGATGTTCGATCGGGGCCCACCATGCGGACCGCGCCGAAACCTACCGTGATCATGTTGTGACCTGGAGTTGTTCCGGGCCGGTTCCGACAACGCCCGAGGGCGGGGGTTTGTCCGAAACCGTGCCGTTCGCCCAGTGGATCACCGCGTAGGTTCACAGGTGTTCACTCACCTGGACTCTCACGGAGGAGCCCCGATGGCCACTGCCACCACCCCGATACCGCGCCGCGCCGTCCTCGCCGACCTGCTGCCCGCCGCCTCCACCCGCCTCGGTGCCCAGGCCCGCGACCTGGCCCTGGTGGCCGGCGGCGCCGCGCTGACCGGCCTGGCCGCCCAGCTGTCGGTGAACGTGCCCGGCTCGCCGGTGCCGGTCACCGGCCAGACCTTCGCCGCCCTGCTGGTCGGCACCGCGCTCGGCGCCCGCCGCGGCGTCGCCTCGCTCGTGCTGTACGTGCTGGCCGGCATGGCGGGCCTGCCCTGGTTCGCCGAGGGCACCTCGGGCTGGGCGATGGCCTCCTTCGGCTACGTGCTCGGCTTCGTCCTCGCCGCCGCCCTGACCGGCGCGCTGGCCCGCCGCGGCGCCGACCGCACCCCGGTCAACACCGTCGTCACCATGGTCCTCGGCAGCCTCGCCATCTACGCGGTCGGCGTCCCGTACCTCGCCCTGTCGCTGCACGTGTCGCTCGCCCGCGCCGCCGAGCTCGGCCTCTACCCGTACCTGGTCGGCGACGCCCTCAAGGCCGCCTTCGCCGCCGGCGCCCTGCCGCTGGCCTGGAAGCTGCTCGGCCGGCGCTGACCCACCCGGCCGACCCCCTGCCGGCGCCCCGTTGTCGGGCCCGGGCGCACGCGCATGCCACACTCATGGCATGCGCGTGTACCTGGGCTCCGACCATGCCGGATACGAACTGAAGAACCACCTCGTGGAGTGGCTCAAGGGGGCCGGCCACGAGCCGGTCGACTGCGGGCCGCACATCTACGACGCCGAGGACGACTACCCGCCGTTCTGCCTGCGCGCCGCCGAGCGCACCGCCGCCGACGAGGATGCCCTGGGCATCGTGATCGGCGGCTCGGGCAACGGAGAGGCGATCGCCGCCAACAAGGTCAAGGGCGTCCGGGCCGCGCTGGCCTGGAGCGTGCAGACCGCCGAGCTCGGCCGTCAGCACAACAACGCCAACGTGATCTCCATCGGCGGCCGCATGCACACGCTGGAGGAGGCCACCAAGTTCGTCGAGGTCTTCCTCGGCACCCCGTACAGCGGCGAGCCCCGGCACACCCGCCGGATCGAGATGCTGAGCGAGTACGAGACCACCGGCGAGCTCCCGCCGATCCCGGCCCACCACCCGCAGGGCTGATCCCGCCACCCACCCTCGTCCCCGGACGCCTTGTCCAGCGCCTTCGCCTGTCCCTCGGCCCCGCCGGCCTGGAT
>NZ_JBHVFE010000492.1:0-6518 GCF_042801945.1 Kitasatospora sp. NPDC057542 | reverse complement strand
GAGCGAGGCGCCGCCGTGTCACTTGGCGAGGTGGTCGAACTCGCCGGCCCTGGCGCTCTGGAGGAACTTGGCGAACCTGGCGGGGGTGGTGCGGACTATGACCTCGCCGTCGTCGGACTCGCGCAGCTCAACCAGCCCGTCGGTCGTACGCACCTCGACGCACTCATCGTTCGCACCGGAGTAGCTGGATTTCTGCCAAGCAGAACTATTCACGCTTGCTTTCCGTTTCCTTCTTGATGGTTCCGATGAAGTCTCGGGACTCCTCCTCGGAGAGCGCGCCGGACTCGAAGCGGGCGAGCAGGGAGCGGAACTTTGCCATGTGGGCCGGGGCGTCGACGATCCGGATACCGAGACTCGAATCCACCTGGGCCCCGTCGAGCTCGGGTACCGGTCCCTCGGCATAGGTGAAGTTCTCGCTGGAGCTTGGCATGGCGCCGATGTCGAACGGAACCACTCGAACCGAGATGGTCGGTTGCCTGGAGTCTTCGATGAGGGCGCCGAGTTGCTCGGCGAGGACGGCTGGGCCGCTGAACTGCATGCGCAGCGCTGCTTCATGGATGAATGCCGAGTACGGCGTCGCGCCGGAGCGAACGAGGCGCTGCCGCTGCATCCGGAAGGCTGTCCTGAGATCGATCTCGTGGCGAGGCAGTGGCGGGAAGGTCTGGGCGAAGACGGCGGCCGCGTACGGCCCGGTCTGGAGCAACCCGGGCACGAAGGCCATCGTGTAGGTGGTGAGACTTCGAGCCTGGCCTTCGAACTCCGCGACATCAATGAAGTCCGAGGACAGAGTTCCTCGGTAGTCCTCCCACCAGCCTGGCTTCTCGCGCTCCGTGATGACGTCCGAAAGCGCGGCGATCAAGGGCTCGTTGACGCACATGCACGTCGCGGCGACCGTGCGCAGACGTTCCACGCTGATGCCGATCTTCCCCGCTTCCATCTGTGTCACCTGCGCCGGACTCATGCCGACGAGGCGGCCGAGCTCGGTGCCGCCGAAGCCGGCCTGCTCGCGCATCCTTCGCAGCTCTGCGCCAAGCCGACGCTGACGGAGTGTTGGGTTCGTGCGTGGAGCCATGGCTTCCTTCCGGGGCGGGGCGATCCAAGTCTGCCGCGAGGCTTGCCGGTCGGTCCATTTGAGGCGGCTGGTACCACGATAGAGGGAAGATCTCAGATTGGGGTAAAACTTGATCTTACTCTGAGCTATGGTCGCCGACAGATCGATCCGACGGATCGTCAGTAACGCTCCTTTCCAAGGGCAGTAGGCGCCTGCTGCCCCCGCACCGCAGAGCAGCCATGCGCGGCATCAGCCAGCCCCGCTCTGGCCTGGCTCACGGCGACGTATCCGCCTTCTCCCTCTCTCATCCCTCTCCACGCCACCCCCTCACGGAGGTTCCCGTGTGTACCCGTAACACCCCCTCCCTCGACCTCTCCCGCCAGTCCCTCCGGGACACCCTCACCCGCTACGGCTGGGACCCCGAGACGATCTTCAACGCCGAGCTCGCCCTCATGGAGCTCCTCGTCAACGCCTGGCGGCACGGCAACACCGCCTGCCCCGTCGTCTTCTACTCCCTTCTCGGCCGCACGCTCCGCGTCACCGTCTCGGACGAGAGCGACGCCCTCCCCGAGCAGCGAACCCCCGGCGACTTCGTCGAGACCGGCCGGGGTCTCCAGCTCGTCGAGGGCCTCACCCACCGCTGGGGCGTGGACCCGCAGAAGCGCGGCAAGATCGTCTGGTACGAGCTGGACTCGGTCTCGTGACGCGCGAGCCCGTCGCCCCCGACGACCCCCGGATGCGTGACCACACCAGGCCCCAGATCACCGCTCTCCTCGGTGAACTGCACCGGCTCGGCCTCCCGCACGGGCTCCTCTGGGGCTCCGCCTCGGCCAGCGAGACCATCCTCGACGGACGTCTCCTGGTCGACTTCGGCAATGCGCCCGTGAGCACCCTGCTCAACCTCGTCCACCTTCTCCGCGGCCTCGAAGGGAGCGGGTGACGATGAAACCGGGTACCGCCACCTTCCTGGTCGGTGCGGCCTTCGCCGTCCTGCTCGCGCTCGCGTTCGCCACCGTCGCCCTCGGTGTGGTCGCGGTCCTCCGGATGCCCAGGCCCGACGAACAGACCGCCATCGAGCCCGAGCACCGAGGCCCGGCCGGGGGCATGCCTGCCTGACACCGCGCCGCGCACGGCCGAGCCGAGTCTCCCAACTCGGCTCGGCGGCAGGGCGATCCGGCTCAGGCGCGCTGCGCGAGATCCAGCGCCGCGGTGAGGGCGAACCACTCCAGCACCGCGCGGATCTCCTCCGGGTGGTCGGCGAACACCTGGAGCGGGAAGGACGGGCGCAGCTCCAGCTTCGCCTCCGCCAGGTCGATCCCGTCGATCTCGTTCAGCCGCCGCAGCAGCTCCTGTCGCACCTCGGTGTCGTCGAACGGGCTGCGGTCCTTCAGGTACTGGAAGACCACCTCCACAGTCCCCGACACCGGGTAGAGCGCGAACGGCCAGAGCAGGTGAGGCCGGGAGGGAGTCCCGGTGTTGAGCATCGGGAAGCAGCTGGTCTCCTCGGAGCGGCCGTAGTCGAAGTGGCCGTCCTGCTGCTCCCAGAAGCGCAACGCCGTCAGGACTCCTCCCGCGACCGCCGCGGTCTGGTTCTCGACCAGTTGAGTGCGGAAGCGCTCCGCCGCAGCCGCGTTCTCGGTGTCGGGCAGTGGGTCGTGCAGCCGGTCCGCCGGGATGTCGCGGCCCAGCAGGGTCGCCAGTTCGGTGGCGGTCAACCGGCACGACCGGTGGGCGCGGCCGGCTTCGTCGAAGGGAACGCCCTCCTCCTCCAGGAGGTCGCGGGGTGTCTCGGTCCGGTCGCCGTCGAGCCAGCGGAAACCGGGGGAGACCCGCCCGTCCGAGTTCAGGACCCGGTAGGCCCCGATCACCCCGGCCTTGGTGGCCAGGTGGTTGCCGACGCCGACCGCGTGCGTGCCGATCAGCTCGGAGACGTCACCGTACGAGGTCCAGGTGCCGCTGGGCATCGCGACGAGTGCCGCGCGCAGGTCCGCCCAGCCCGGCCACTCGTCCCCGACCGTCTTCCCCGACCCGATCGGGGCCGGCCACAGGCCGATCGCCCGCTCGGCGAGCCGGTCGGCGCGGGCCAGGATCTCCGCCTTGCCCCAGCCCTCGGCGGCGGCGATCTCCTGGTTCATCCGCAGCGCGCTCGCATCGAGGAGCTGCTGCTTTCGCTCGAACGGGTGGTTGGAGAGCTTGGAGTTGTCGCCCGACAGCGTCAGGTTGCCCAGGGTGTGCACCAGCAGGTCGTGCAGTTCTTTCGGGCTCTGCCCGTCCTCCGTCTCCGCCGCGAGCAGGTCGAACCAGGCCTGCGGCGGGCGCTGCGGCAGCACGTGCTCGATCGTGAGCGACGCCTTCTCGAAGTCCACCGGCTCGCTCGCCGCGTGGCTCTCCTCCAGCCGCCGCAGCACGTGGAAACGCTGGGCGGAGCGCCCGCTCCAGTAGAACGGCTTGGTGCGGATCGCCTCCCGCAGGTCCTCGTCCGAGGGCCACTTGCGGCGCCGGCCGGAAAGCAGC
Organism: Kitasatospora sp. NPDC057542; assembly: GCF_042801945.1. NCBI lineage: Bacteria > Bacillati > Actinomycetota > Actinomycetes > Kitasatosporales > Streptomycetaceae > Kitasatospora > Kitasatospora sp. NPDC057542. The sequence continues at coordinate 2,953 of NZ_JBHVFE010000492.1, read as the reverse complement.
CGGCGCACGGCCTCGGCGGGGGAGCGGTCCGTCTCCAGCTCCCTGGGGGCGTCCATGAAGATCCGGTTCAGGTTGTTCGTGGGGACCTGGCAGATCATCCGGCGGACCAGGTACGACTCGACGTAGCCCAGCGCCTCGGCGGCCTCCTCCGCCGTGGCCGCGTCGGCGTCGACGAGGTCGAGGAGGTGCAGGGCGAGCGGGTAGTGCGTCTGACCGCCCCACGCCCCCAGCCGCTCCAGCACACCGCGCAGTTCGGCCGAACTCTCGGACTCGGGCTTCAGGATGCGGCGCAGCCGCTTGCCGCGCTCGGTGAGCAGCTGGATCTCCCGCTGCAACGCCTCCTCGTCGTTCTTGAGACCGTCCAGCCGCTTCTGCTGCTCGCGGTAGATCTCGCTCTGCTTGGCCTTGCTGTGCCCGCGCACCACCAGGTCGAGCCAGACCAGGAGTTCGAGGTTCTTCGGCCCGAGTTCCTGCTGCATCGGCAGCCACAGCTCGCGGTAGACCCGCTCCCCTCGCTTCGGCAGCAGGCTGAAGACGTAGTTGCGCAGCAGGTCGCTCTGGCTGAGGCCGACGCCGGTGTTGTTGATCGATTCGAAGATCCGGTAGACGTTGTCACCGTCCTGGGCGGTGATCTCGACGATCGAGAGCAGGCTCTTGAGGACGGTCTCGACGGCGGTGACCCATGCGCCGCCGTTCTCCTCCGCGCCCTGGGCGAGGACCCCGAGGAAGAACCGGTACGCCGTACCGATGTTGCCGGCGTCACCGGCTTTGGGGGAGGACTCCACACACGCGGTGTACGCCTCCCGGTCGGCCTGGGTGGGCAGCAGACGGTAGTGGTCGAGCCCCTCGTGGAACTCGTTGACGAGGAACTGCCGGTGCACCCGGTCGGCGGCCTTCGCGGCCCCGGCGCTCCTGTGGTGGTCGCGCAGCGCGGTGAAGGCGAGCATCAGCGTGGTGAGCCGCTGCTGACCGTCGACCACCAGCCAGCGCTGGACGCCGCCGGCCTGGATGTGGCCGGGCGCGAGGACGACGGAGCCGAGGAAGTGGGCAGTCGGCGAGGTGCCGGTGAGGTGCTGTTCCGCCAGTTCGGACACGTCGTCCCAGAGCTGCTGCAACTGCGGTCGCTCCCAGCTGTACGTCCGCTGGTAGAGCGGCACCTGGAACTGCTTCTCGCCCTGCACCAGATTGAGGAACGTGATCTCCTGCGCCCGCATGACTCCCCTTTCGCGGCCGTGCACGGAGCTGAGATTCTGGCACCGGCCGACGGCGTTCGGTCGAGTCGCCCCGGGACCGAACTCGACCCCCGAGGGGTGGCGGTGATCACCTTTGGCGGCGGGGAGGTGAGGGAAAGCGCAGGTCGGGGGCCCGGGTGAGGCGGGCGGAGGAGGGACCGGCCGCCGGGCCGGGAGCGGGCGAAGCTACCATGTGGGCAACACCCTCAGCTCGAAAGATGGACTTGTGACTGTCAACGACGACGTGTTCACGGACTGGAAGAACCGCGAGGAGATCGCGGAGTCGATGATCCCGATCATCGGGCGGCTGCACCGGGAGAAGGACGTCACCGTCCTGCTCCACAGCCGGTCCCTGGTGAACAAGTCGGTGGTCAGCATCCTCAAGACGCACCGCTTCGCCCGGCAGATAGCCGGCGAGGAGCTCTCGGTCACCGAGACCATGCCGTTCCTGGAGGCGCTGACCGCCCTGGACCTCGGCCCCTCGCAGATCGACCTCGGGATGCTCGCCTCGACCTACCGGGCGGACGACCACGGCCTGTCGGTGGAGGAGTTCACCGCCCAGGCCGTCGCCGGTGCCACCGGTGAGAACAAGCTGGAGCGCCGGTCCGCGCAGGACGTCGTGCTGTACGGGTTCGGCCGCATCGGCCGCCTGGTCGCCCGCCTGCTGATCGAGAAGGCGTCCGGCAACGGTCTGCGGCTGAAGGCCATCGTCGTGCGCAACGGCGGCGGCGACGACCTGGTCAAGCGCGCCTCGCTGCTGCGCCGGGACTCGATCCACGGCCAGTTCCAGGGCACGATCACCGTCGACGAGGCGAACAACAAGATCGTCGTCAACGGCAACGAGATCACGGTGATCTACTCCGACGACCCGACCAAGGTCGACTACACGGAGTACGGGATCAAGGACGCGATCCTGATCGACAACACCGGCAGGTGGCGCGACCGCGAGGGCCTGTCCAAGCACCTGCGCCCCGGCATCGCCAAGGTCGTGCTGACCGCCCCGGGCAAGGGTGACGTGCCGAACATCGTGCACGGCGTCAACCACGACATGATCAAGCCGGACGAGCAGATCATCTCCTGCGCCTCCTGCACCACCAACGCCATCGTCCCGCCGCTGAAGGCGATGGAGGACGAGTACGGCGTGGTCCGCGGCCACGTGGAGACCGTCCACTCGTTCACCAACGACCAGAACCTGCTGGACAACTACCACAAGGCCGACCGTCGCGGCCGCTCGGCGCCGCTGAACATGGTGATCACCGAGACCGGTGCCGCCTCGGCCGTCGCCAAGGCCCTGCCGGACCTCAAGGCGAAGATCACCGGCAGCTCGATCCGCGTGCCGGTGCCGGACGTGTCCATCGCGATCCTGAACCTGCAGCTGAAGCGCGAGACCAACCGCGAGGAGGTCCTGGACTACCTGCGGGACATCTCGCTGACCTCGCCGCTGAAGCGTCAGATCGACTTCACCGACTCGCCCGACGCGGTCTCCAGCGACTTCATCGGCTCGCGCCACGCCTCGATCGTGGACGCCGGCGCGACCAAGGTCGAGGGCGACAACGCGATCCTGTACCTGTGGTACGACAACGAGTTCGGCTACTCGTGCCAGGTCGTCCGGGTCGTGCAGTACATCTCGGGTGTCGAGTACCCGACCTTCCCGGCTCCGGCGGTCTGATCCACCGGTAGGGCAGGACGACCGAGCAGTACGGCGGGGCGGTGACCGGGGC
>NZ_JBHVFE010000491.1:0-6523 GCF_042801945.1 Kitasatospora sp. NPDC057542 | reverse complement strand
GGGTCGGGCCCGATCGCCTTTCACTCGGATTGCGGGGAATTCGGAAGATCGCCTGCGCCCCGAGCCCCGGCCGTGCTCAGCGCTCGGCCGCGCTCAGCGACGCCCGGCCGCTCTCCGTCCTCCGGCCGCACTCGGCGCTCAGCGCTCAGCACTCAGCGCTCGGCACTCGGCACTCGGCGCGAAGCGCTCAGCGCTTGGCACGCAGCCGCGCGGCCTCGTACAGCACGATGCCCGCCGCGACACCGGCGTTCAGCGACTCGGTCAGGCCGGACATCGGGATCCTGACCCGCATGTCGCAGGTCTCCGAGACCAGCCGGGACAGGCCCTTGCCCTCACTGCCCGCGACGATCACCACCGGGCCGGTCAGCAGCTCCAGGTCGCCGATCTCGGCCTCGCCGTCGGCGGCCAGGCCGACCACCATCAGACCGGCCTTCTGGTAGGCCTCCAGGGTGCGGGTCATGTTGGTGGCCCGGGCGACGGGCAGCCGGGCCGCGGCGCCGGAGGAAGTCTTCCAGGCGCCGGCGGTCATGCCGGCCGCGCGGCGCTCGGGGATGACCACGCCGTGCGCGCCGAAGGCGGCGGCCGAGCGGACCACGGCGCCCAGGTTGCGCGAGTCGGTGACCCCGTCCAGCGCGATGATCAGCGCGTCCTGGCCGGCGTCGGCGGCCTCCTCCAGCAGGTCCTCGGGGTGCGCGTACTCGTACGGCGGCACCTGCAGCACCAGACCCTGGTGGTTGAGCCCGCCGGTCATCTGGTCCAGCTGCGCGCGCGGGGCCTCCATCAGCGGGATGCCACGGTCGTTGGCCGCCTGGAAGGCCTCGCGGACCCGGTCGTCCGTGTCGATGAACTGCTGGACGTACAGCGCGTTGGCCGGCACGTCGCCGACCAGGGCCTCGACCACCGAGTTGCGGCCGAAGACCAGCTCGGCGCTGCCCGCGCCGCCGCGGCCACCGCGGCCGGCACCGGCCCGGCGCATGCCGGCCCGCGCCTTGGCGTCCCGCTCGCGCTTGAGCGCGGCGTTGGCGGCCCGCTGCTTGGGGTGTCCCTTGCGCGCCTCGCCGGGCGGGGTCGGACCCTTGCCCTGGAGGCCCTTCCGGCTGTGCCCGCCGGTACCGACAGACGCGCCCTTCTTCGATCCGGGGTTGCGGCGGTTCCTGCGCTGGCTGTTGCCGGCCATGGCTGTACTTCCTGTCTGTCCGGCATGCCCCGGCCGTCCCGGTCTGCCCGGTGGCGGCCGACGGCATGCGCTACGTCATGCGGGAGGGCCGCACCGGTCCGGTACGGCCCACCCATCACCCCGATCGTCGGATGGGGTTACTGGCTGTTGATCGTCCAGCGCGGGCCGGACGGGGTGTCCTCGATCGCCAGCCCGGCCAGGCCGAGCTGGTCGCGGATGGCATCCGCGGTGGCGAAGTCCTTGCGCTCGCGCGCCGCCTGCCGCTGGTCCAGGACCAGACGGACCAGCGAGTCGACCACGCCGTGGAGGTCCTCGCCGCGCTCCGTCCCGGCCCAGTGCGGGTCGAGCGGGTCGAGGCCCAGTACACCGAGCATCGCACGGACCTCGGCCAGTCGCGCCACCACGCTCTCCTTGTCGTCCGCGTTCAGGGCGCTGTTGCCCTGGCGGACGGCGGTGTGCACGACGGCCAGCGCCTGCGGCACGCCGAAGTCGTCGTCCATCGCCTCGGCGAAGGCCGGCGGCACCTCGGGCGCCGCGTCGACCGTGCCGCAGCGCTCGACGGCGCGCTGGATGAAGCCCTCGATCCGGCCGAAGCCGGCCTCGGCCTCGCGCAGCGACTCCTCGCTGTACTCGATCATCGAGCGGTAGTGCGGGGCCGCCAGGTAGTAGCGGAGCACGATCGGCCGCCACGCCCGGACCATCTCGGAGACCAGCACCGAGTTGCCCAGCGACTTGCTCATCTTCTCGCCGGCCATGGTGACCCAGGCGTTGTGCACCCAGAAGTTGGCGAAGTCGTCGCCGTAGGCCTTGGACTGGGCGATCTCGTTCTCGTGGTGCGGGAAGATCAGGTCCAGCCCACCGCCGTGGATGTCGAAGGCCGCGCCCAGGTACTTGTGGGCCATCGCCGAGCATTCCAGGTGCCAGCCCGGACGGCCGCGGCCCCACGGGGTCTCCCAGCTCGGCTCGCCCGGCTTGGCGGCCTTCCACATCGCGAAGTCCCGCTGGTCCCGCTTGCCGGTCTCGCCTTCGCCCTCGGGCTGGCGCAGGTCGGCCAGCTTCTGGTTGGAGAGCGCCAGGTAGTCGGGGTACGACCGCACGTCGAAGTAGACGTTGCCGTCGGCCGCGTAGGCGTGGCCCTTGGCGATGAGCCCCTGCATCATCTCGATCATCTCGGGGATGTGCCCGGTGGCCCGCGGTTCGGCAGTCGGCCGCAGGCAGCCGAGCGCGTCGTAGCCGTCGTTGAAGGCGCGCTCGTTCTCGTAGGCGATCTGCCACCACGGGGTGCCGAGCTCGCGCTCCTTGGCGATGATCTTGTCGTCGATGTCGGTGACGTTCCGGGCGAAGGTCACCTGGTAGCCGCGGTAGGCGAACCACCGCTGCATGAGGTCGAAGTTGAGGTACGACCGGATGTGCCCGATGTGTGGCGCCGACTGAACGGTAGCGCCGCACAGGTAGATCGAGACACAACCCGGTACAAGCGGGACGAAGTCGCGTACCTGGCGGGTGCTGGTGTCGTACAGACGAATGCTCACAGCGTCAAGCGTAGTGGGCGGTGGGGGGTGCCCCGCCACATTCCCCGGGACAACGGGGGCGTGATCCCGGGGAAACGGTGGACCGCGGGCGGTGCTCAGATGCTGCCGACCACCTTGCGCGGGGTGAGCCGGACGACCACCCGGACGTCGTCCGGGCCGTCCCAGGTGTAGTTGTCCACGCCGCGGTACTTGGCGGCCAGCTCGTCGATCAGCTCCCGGCCGCCCTCGGTGGTCAGCGAGACCTCACCGCGCGCTTCCAGGTACTCGTACGGGTTGTCCGGCGGGTTGACGAGGAGCGAAACCCGCGGGTCCCGCGCCAGGTTAAGGTGCTTGCGGCGACCCTGGACGGTGGAGAACAGGATGTCGCCACCGTCCCGCTTGACCCAGACCACCGAGGACTGGGGGCTGCCGTCGGGCTGGATCGTGGAGACCACGGCGAAGCTCTTGTCGTCGAGCAGGGCCTTGGCACGGTCGGAGAGCTCGGCCCTCATGCGCCCACCTCGCTGCGCTCGGCGGGGGCGCTCGCCCACTCGCACCTCTCGATGACGAGCTCGTTCCACTCGCTCATGGCGATTACCTCTTCTCGTCGGCGGTTCGGCCCGAGCGGAAGCCCCGGACGGGCCCGGACCGAAGACTAACGATCCGGGCCCCGGGAACACCCCGTGAACACCCGTCAGGTGCGGGTTCTTCCGGCCGCCCACCGCGAGCGGCTCAACGCCGTTCGTACACCAGGGCGGTGGCGATCGCGGCCAGGCCCTCGGCCCGGCCCGTCAGACCCAGGCCGTCGGTGGTGGTGCCGGAGACGGACACCGGGGCGCCGACGGCCTCGGAGAGCGCGGCCTGCGCCTCGGCGCGCCGCTTGCCGATCTTCGGCCGCACGCCGATCACCTGGACCGCGACGTTGCCGATCTCGAAGCCCGCTTCCCGGACCAGCCGGGCCGCCTCACCGAGCAGCTTCGCCCCGGACGCGCCGGCCCACTCCGGGCGGTCGGTGCCGAAGTGGGCGCCCAGGTCGCCGATCCCGGCGGCCGAGAACAGCGCGTCGCAGGCGGCGTGCGCGGCGACGTCGGCGTCCGAGTGCCCGGAGAGCCCGACCTCGGCGTCCGGCCAGTCCAGCCCGGCCACCCGGAGCGGGCGGCCGGCCTCGAAGGCGTGCACGTCGGTGCCGATCCCGACGCGGGGGATCACGGGAGTCTGCGGGTCAGTAGGCATCGGCGGCCCTCCGACGGGCGAGTACGGCCTCGGCGAGCACGAGGTCCAGCGGACGGGTGACCTTGAACGCCTCCTCGTGGCCGGGCACCACGACGACCCGGCCGCCGTAGCGCTCCACCAGGCCGGCGTCGTCGGTGACCGGCGGCGCGTCGGCGGTGCCCGCACTCTCCTCGGTCAGCGCCTTGGCGTGCACCTCGACCAGGGTGGCGCGGTCGAAGCCCTGCGGGGTCTGCACCGCGCGCAGGGTGGCGCGCTCGGGCGTGTCGAGCACCGGCTCGGGGCCGCCCGGGTTCGGCTCGACCCGCTTCACCGTGTCGGCCAGCGGCACCGCCGGCACCACCGCCTGCGCCCCGGCCCGGACGGCGGCCGCGACGGTGTCCACCACCTCGACCGGGACCAGCGGGCGGGCCGCGTCGTGCACCAGCACGACCCCGACCTCCTCCGGGATCGCGGCCAGGCCCAGCCGGACCGACTCCTGGCGGGTCGCCCCGCCGGCCACCACCCGGATGTCCTTGCCGTCCAGCCCGTGGCTGTCCAGCAGGGCCACCACCTCGGCCACCCCGTCGGCGGGCGCGGCGACCACGACCAGGCCGACTGCCCGGCTGCGGGCCAGGGCCCGGACGGCGTGCACCAGGAGCGGCACACCCCCCAGTTCCCGCAGGGCCTTCGGAGCCCCGGGCCCCAGCCGCTCACCGCGTCCGGCGGCGGGCACCACTGCTGCTGCAACTGCTCCTGACGCGTTCAGGTTTCACTCCTTCGGCGAAGTGGGTATGGCCATGGCGTGCCCGGCGGGCGCACCGGGCCCCTTCCGAAGAACCACGGTCCACCGCCCGCCGCACAGCTCCGCAAGTCCCGCGCAACAGCGGGTGCACGCACCAGCGGGTGCAGAAACGGTCTTGCAAGCCTGGACCGGCTAGGGCAGGGGCGTGGTCCGGACACGCCTCAGCGCCCGGAGTGCCACTGCACCACTCCCGGACGGTTCGTCCGAGGAGCGGCGCGCCGGCACCGGGCGCTGTGAGCGATGGGCGGCAGCCCGACCGCACTGCGGTGGCGCGCGCTACGAGGCGAGGACCTCGTCGAGCAGCGTTTCCGCCTTGTCCTCGTTAGTGTTCTCCGCCAGCGCGAGCTCGCTGACGAGGATCTGGCGCGCCTTCGCGAGCATCCGCTTCTCGCCGGCCGAGAGGCCGCGCTCGCGCTCGCGGCGCCAGAGGTCGCGGACGACCTCGGCGACCTTGATGACGTCACCCGAGGCGAGCTTCTCCAGGTTCGCCTTGTAGCGACGGGACCAGTTGGTCGGCTCTTCCGTGTACGGCGCCCGCAGCACCTCGAAGACCCGGTCCAGACCCTCCTGGCCGACTACATCGCGCACGCCGACGAACTCCGCGTTCTCGGCGGGCACGCGGAGCGTCAGGTCTCCCTGCTGCACCTTGAGCACCAGGTAGGTCTTGTCCACACCTTTGATCTGGCGAGTTTCGATGGCCTCGATCAGCGCGGCCCCGTGATGGGGGTAGACCACCGTGTCGCCAACCTTGAACGTCATGTGACAGGACCCCTTCCGTGGCTTTCCAGAATAACACGCTTCTCGGCGCACCCGAAGGGCGTTTTCGCAGGTCAGGGCCGGTCTCGGGGCTTGACAACCACCCCCATGACGTGCTGCGACCAGTGTTCGAGAGGGGCTTCCCGCAGGTCGGAGGCGGTTCCGGGGTTCGGCGAAACCCTTGCGCAACACCCCCGCAACCATGATTGGATCTTGAGCTTTCACCTCTTTCCGGGTCACGGCCGAATCGTTATTCGATCTTGGTCGAACCTTGTCCGTCGAGTGACCTGGACATGTCGGCCGTACCGCCGGACGGCCTCCGGCGGCCCTCGGGAGTGCGACACGGGGACCACCCCGTGAGGAGCACATAAGTGAGGTCGATAATCTGAGACCTGACCTACCGACACGTGACCTAGGAGAAGCCGCCGCCGTGAGCCGCAGCCTTCGACGCGGCAGCATCGCCGCCATCGCCGCCATCGCCATCGCCTCGCTGTCCTCCTGCGCCGCCGGCAACACGCCGGAAACCCTGCAGATCAAGCCCGACAACGCGGCGGCAACCATCGGGACGAACCTCCGACTGAACAACATCGTGGTCGTCACCGGGGAGGGCACCGCGGGTAACTACACCGGTCCCGCCAACGTGGTCGTGAACATCGCGAACACCGCGGACACCCCGGCCGAACTCAAGTCGGTCACCGTCGGCAACGGTGCAGCTGCCACCTTCACGGACGCCTCCGGCGCTCCGCTGTCCAGCATCGTCGTCCCGGCCGGTGGCTCGGTGGCGATCGGCGGTCAGGGCAACCCGTCCGCCACCGTCGCCTCCGCGACCGTCTCCGTCGGCGGCTTCGCCCCGACCGCCTTCACCTTCAAGGACGGCCAGAAGGTCGAGACCGAGGCCGCCGTGAGCCCGGACTCGGGCGCGCACGGCCGCGGCCTCTACAAGGGCTTCGGGCCGACCCCCTCGGCGACCGCCACCCCCGCCAAGACCACCACCCCCGGTGCCACCGCCCCGGCCACCCCGGGCGCGCCGACCACCGGTGCCGCCGTCCCGGCCGGTGCCACCAC
>NZ_JBHVFE010000490.1:0-6562 GCF_042801945.1 Kitasatospora sp. NPDC057542 | reverse complement strand
GGCCGGGTGGGGCCACGGAGTAGGGTGCGGCCAGAGTCGTCTCAGTGAGGTGCTGTCTCGATGCTCGATCGAGGTGTGATGCTCCCGAGCTCCTTCCAGGCCGTCCGGGCCCTGGCCACCACCCGCGTGCTGGAGCCGCCGGACCTCCCGGACGTCCTGGAGATCCTCCACCGCGACCCGGTCGCCAACGCCTTCGTCGCGACCAGGGTCGAGGCCGTCGGGCTGGACCCGTGGCGGCTCGGCGGGGAGATGTGGGGCTGGTACGACGGGGACGGCGTGCTGGACGCGCTCTGCTACACCGGGGCGAACCTGGTCCTGGTCAACGCCGGGTCCGAGGCGGTCGCGGCGTTCGCGGAGCGGGCCCGGCGGCAGGGGCGGCGCTGTTCCTCGATCGTCGGGCCGGCGGCGGCCACGGCGGCCTTCTGGGCGCTGCTGGAGCGCAGTTGGGGGCCGGCCCGGGAAGTGCGGGCGCACCAGCCGTTGTTGGCGACTTCGGTGCCGTCGGCGGAGATCGCGCCGGATCCGCTGGTGCGGAGGGTCCGGCGCAACGAGGTCGAGGACCTGATGCCGGCGTGCGTGGCGATGTTCACCGAGGAGGTGGGGGTGTCGCCGCTGGCGGGGGACGGGGGGCTCCTCTACCAGGCCCGGGTGGCCGAACTCGTCTCCACCGGGCGGTCGTTCGCACGATTCGGGGAGGACGGGCAGGTCGTCTTCAAGGCGGAGATCGGGGCGGTGACGGAGGGGGCCTGTCAGGTCCAGGGGGTCTGGGTCGCTCCGGAGCACCGGGGGCAGGGGCTCTCCGAGACGGGGATGGCGGCGGTCCTGGACGTCGCGTTGCGGGAGGTGGCGCCGGTGGTGTCGCTGTACGTCAACGACTTCAACCTGCGGGCCCGGGCCGCGTACCGGCGGGTGGGGTTCCGGGAGGTCGGGGCGTTCATGAGCGTGTTGTTCTGAGCGGGTCGAACGAGCCGTGCGAGATGTGGTTGGGATCTTCGGCCGCGCTGCGGGGCCGCTGGTAGTAACGTCCGGAGCATGGATCAGCTGACCGGGGTGACGATCGAGGCCATCGACCTTGCGGCTTGGGCGCCGCAGGCGCTGGAGGTCCAGGCGGTGGCGTTCGGGCTGACGCCCGAGGAGGTCGCGATCCGGCTGCACATCGTGGGGCGGCACGCCCTGCAGCCCGGGGTGATCGCGCTCGGGGCGATGAGCGGGGGGCGGCTGATCGGGTTCGGGTACGGGATGCCCAACCATCGGGAGCACTGGTGGAGCACCGTCATCGAGCCGTATCTGACGGCCCGGGGGTACGAGGACTGGCTGGACGGGGTCTTCGCCGTCACCGAGCTGCACGTGCTGCCGGAGTTCCAGGGGCAGGGGGTCGGCTCGCGGATCATCCGGACGCTGTGCGAGCGGTCGGGGCTGGACCGGAGCATCCTCTCGGCGATCGACGCGGAGACGCCGGCACGGCGGCTCTACCGGGCGTTGGGGTACCGGGATCTGGCGCGGGCGGTGCGGTTTCCGGCGACGGACCGGCTGTATGCGGTGATGGGGGCTCGGTTGCCCTTGCGGGGGGCCGGGGCGTAGGGGCCGGGGCGTAAAGATTCGTGGGTCAGAGGGAGTTGGCGAATTCGAGGTAGAGCTCGGCGTCTTCGCGGCGGTCCGCGGTGAGGGCGCGGAGGGCGAGGTCGACGGCGCGGAAGAGGGTCCAGCCGCGGAGTCGGTCCTGGTCGACTTCGAGGGCTTCGGAGAGCCGGCCCAGCCGACGGCGGACGGCGGCGGGGGCGCCGGGGGCACCGAGCAGGGTGTCGGCGCGGTCCAGGGCGAGGCGGGCCAGGTCGTAGGCGCGTTCGCCGGCCAGTGGGCGCGGGTCGATGGCCAGCCAGGGGGCGCGGTCGGCGGCCAGGACGTTGCCGTGGTGGAAGTCGCCGTGCAGGAGGAAGGACTCGTCGGCGGAGTCGGCCAGGGTCCTGGCGGTGTCCAGGGCCTCGGCGATCAGGGGCTGGGCTTCGGTGATCGCCGCGTGGTGGGCCGGGTGGCGGTCCGGGCGGGGGGCCGCCAGGGCGGCGGCGGTGGCGGTGGCCGCGGCCACCCGCTGGGGGACGGTGGGGAAGGGGTGTCCCGCGGGGAGTTCCGTCCAGAGGCGGTGCAGCAGGCTGGTGGCCTCCAGCATGGCCTTGGGTTCGGCGAGGGAGCGCAGCGGGATCTCGCCGTGGAGGCGTTCGAGCAGGAGGACGCCCTCGGCGGGGGCGGCGTCGAGGAGGAGGACGGCTCCCCGGCCGGCCCAGTGGGTGAGGGCGGTGTGCTCGTGGGCGGTCTCGGGGGTGGGCAGGCCGACCTTCAGGACGGCCGGGGAGAGGTCGTCGCGGTGGACGTACGCGATGAGGCTGAGACTGCCGCCGGGGTCGAGGGTCCGTTCCAGGGTGAGGTTCCAGGCGGCGAGGTGGGCGGTGGCCCTGGCGGGGAGGGTGGCCAGCCATTGGCGGCCGGCCTCGCCGTGGGTGGTGGCGACGCTGTTCGTCAGCCAGGTGGGGACGGTGATGGTGGGTTCGGCTCCCGACATGGGTCCATTGTCGGGGTTTGGGGGCTGGGACGGGGCTTTCGGAGGGTGGGTGTCGGGGGCGGCTCCGGCGGTGGCCGCTCCGGGGGCTGGATGGTTTTCCGACTGCCGAACCCTGTGGGTGGGGGTTGCCGGGGGTGGTTCTGTGTGGGCGCGGGGGCGTTCGCCACGCGCCCGCCGAGGTTCCGGGGGTCAGCTGGGGATGCCCGGGAAGGGGGTGGCCGGGGCGCCCCAGCGGAGGGCGCGCAGGGTGGTTTCGCGGAGGGCGGTGGCGGCGAGGGGGCGGTAGGGGGCGGGGACGTCGGCGACCAGGTCGGCGTAGACGGTGGTCAGGCGGGTTTCCAGGTGGACGGCGAGTTTGGTGGCGTCGGCGGGGCCGGTGACGGGGAAGGGGAGCCGGTAGCCGCCGGCGGCGGGGGTGGGGGCGGCGGTGAAGGCGGTGAGGAGGCGTTGCCAGGCGTCGCGCTGGGCCTGGTGGGCGGCGTGGGTGGTGCGGGCGTCGGTGCGTTGGGGGTCGTCGGGGAGGTGGGCGCCGACCACGCCGTAGCCGTAGACGGCGGCGTGTTCGGCGCTGAGGGCGGTCTGGAGGGTGGGGACGGCGGCGGACCCGGTGGCGGGAGTGGCTTCGGCGCTGCCGTCGGGGGTCTTGACGGGGGTTTGGTCGCCGAGGGCCGCGGCGTGCAGGGCGTTGGAGGCGGAGATGGAGGCGAGCAGCCGGGCGAGGGGCGGGCTGACCTCGCCGAAGCCGTCGAGGTGGGACTCGGCGGTCCGGTGCTCCATGACGGCCAGCTCGGCGAGGGTGGGGAGGGAGCGGGACGGGGTGCTGGTGGGGGAGGGGCTCGCGGTCGGCAGGCCCTGGACGAGGGCGGCGCGGTGCTGGGCGGTGTCGTCGCGCAGGGGTTGGAGCAGGGCGGTCGGGGTGCCCGGGACGGTGAGCAGGTTGTCGTAGGCGCCGAGCAGGAGGTCGGTGTCGGCGATCGCACGGAGGCGGGCGGGGGTGTCCGGGTCGCGCGGTGGGGTGGGGCCGGCGGGGCGGTCGCCGCGAGGGTCGGCGGTGCAGGCGGTGAGGGTGGTGAGCAGTCCGAGGGCCAGGAAGGTCCTTCGGCTGGGCGGCTGCATCGCGGTCACTCCGGGCGGGTACGGGAGGACGGCCTCCCCGCCTGCCCTCGTTGGCGTGAATGATTACAGAATCCCCACGTTCCCGGGCCCGGTTCGGGGGTGCCGTGCCGGGTGTGAGCTTGCTCGCAGTGGGTGGTGTGCGAGTGGTCAGCGGAGGTCCGGAATCGGTGGTTGGGGGCTTGACCGGATAGGCTTTGGGCCGAGCTGCCGTGATCCGGTGTGGCACCGGGGGTGCGGGGCGACCTTCTGACAACAGCAGACGCGGCCGAGGAGTCCACCCGGATGAGCACCACCCACACCGACCGGCTGCGAGCGTTGCTGGAGCCGCTGGCCGAGCAGGCCGGACTGGATCTGGAGGACGTCAGGGTCACCAGGGCGGGCAGCCGCCGACAGGTGCAGATCGACGTCGACACCGATGACGGCGTGGACATGGACACCATCGCCGAGTTCAGCCGGGTGGTCGGTGAGGCCCTGGACGAGTCGGACCTGATGGGGGACGAGGCGTACCTGCTGGAGGTCGGCTCGCCGGGTGCGGAGCGTCCGCTGGTCCTGCCCCGGCACTGGCAGCGCGCCGAGGGTCGGCTGGCCAAGATCCACCTGGTGGACGGCGGGGAGATCGTCGCCCGGGTGCTGGAGGCCGACGAGGACGGCGCACTGGTCGAGGTGCAGCCGGTGAAGGGGCGCGGCCGCCCGAAGGAGCGCCGTCTGGCGTACGCGGAGGTGGCCCGGGCTCGCGTCCAGGTCGAGTTCAACCGCAAGGACGACGACAAGCTCCTGGACGAGGCCGCGGACTTCGACGAGGGGGAGGACGGCGCCGAGTGACCCCCGGGTGCCGTACGACCATGACGAACGTGACGAAAGACGAGGAGGCGTAGCCGTGGACATCGACATGAGTGCCCTGCGCACGCTGGTCAACGAGAAGAACATCCCCTTCGACCTGCTGGTCGAGTCCATCGAGTCCGCCCTCCTCACCGCGTACCACCGCACCGAGGGCTCGCGCCGCCGGGCCCGGGTGCACCTGGACCGCAAGAGCGGCCACGTCACCGTGTGGGCCATGGAGGACCCGGCGGAGCTGGAGGAGGGCGTCGAGCCGAAGGAGTTCGACGACACCCCGAGCGGCTTCGGCCGGATCGCGTCCAGCATCGGCATCCAGGTGATGATGCAGCGCCTGCGCGACGCCGCCGACGACCAGACCTTCGGCGAGTACGCGGGCAAGGAGGGCGACATCGTCACCGGTGTCGTCCAGCAGGGCAACGACCCGAAGAACGTGCTGGTCGACATCGGCAAGCTGGAGGCCATCCTGCCGCCGCAGGAGCAGGTCCCGGGTGAGGACTACCGGCACGGCACCCGGCTGAAGTGCTACGTGGTGGCCGTGCGCCGGGGTGTGCGCGGGGCTTCGGTGACGCTGTCGCGCACCCACCCGAGCCTGGTGAAGAAGCTGTTCGCGCTGGAGGTCCCGGAGATCGCGGACGGCAGCGTGGAGATCGCGGCGATCGCCCGTGAGGCCGGCCACCGGACCAAGATCGCGGTCTGGTCGCGTCGCCAGGGCCTGAACGCCAAGGGCGCCTGCATCGGCCCGATGGGCTCCCGGGTGCGCGCGGTGATGGGCGAGCTGCACGGCGAGAAGATCGACATCGTCGACTGGTCGGAGGACCCCCGGGAGATGGTGGCCGCCGCCCTGTCGCCCGCGCGGGTGACCAGCGTGGAGATCGTGGACGCCGCCCAGCGTTCCGCCCGGGTGATCGTGCCGGACTACCAGCTGTCGCTGGCGATCGGCAAGGAGGGGCAGAACGCCCGCCTGGCCGCGCGTCTGACCGGCTGGCGGATCGACATCCGGCCGGACACCGAGGGCCAGTCCGAGGAATCGCAGGCCCAGTAGTCAGTGTTGTCGTGGCCGTCCCCGTCGGCCCTCCGGGATCGGCGGGGCGGCGCCATGTCGCTTCGGAGGGGTAGACTTGCCTTCGTCTGGCCGGACGCATGTCCGAGCACGCCCGGAACGCACCTGCGTGGGCTGCCGCAAGCGCGCGGCCAAGCACCAGCTGTTGCGTGTCACGGCGGTCGAGGGCGAGTGCGTCCCTGATCCCCGTGGCGCACTTCCGGGCCGGGGTGCTCACGTGCATCCCGATCCGGCCTGCCTCGACCTCGCGGTCCGCCGTCGGGCGTTCCCCCGGGCCTTCCGGCTCCAGGGCGCGCTCGACACGGAGCGGCTCCGCGAGTTCATCGGGGAGCGGGCGGGCGGAGCCTCCTAGGCGGGCCGCCTCCTGCGACGGCCGCCGCTCGCGCGGCGGAGAACCACCGCAACAAGGCACAGCGCGCGGGCAGCCGCACGCCGTGCCACCAGTCAGGTACCTCGCGATGTGGAAGTAGGTCGAGATTGCGATGAGCACTCGATGAGTACGCGATGAGTACGCGATGGGTACGCCCATGAAGTAGCGACAGTCCGGCGGACGAGACCCCCGGACTCATAGACAGGAGTGAAGTGGCTAAGGTCCGGGTTTACGAACTCGCCAAGGAACTTGGCTTGGAGAGCAAGGCCGTCATGGCCAAGCTCACCGAGCTCGGTGAGTTCGTCCGTTCGGCGTCCTCGACGATCGAGGCGCCGGTCGTGCGCAAGCTGACTGACGCGCTTGGTGTGGCCCCCACCGGTGGTGGTTCCGCTGCCAAGCCGGGCCCGCGGAAGACCGCGGCGCCCTCCCCCGCCGCCGGCTCGGGTGCCCCGAAGCCGGGGGCTCCGACTCCGGGTCCGCGCCCCGGCGCGACCCCAGGTCCCCGTCCGACCCCGGCTGCCGCCGCGCCTTCCGCGCCGGCCGCCCCCGCCGCCCCGAAGCCGGGCGCGCCGGCCCCGGGCCCGCGCCCGGCCGCGCGTCCCGCCGCTCCGGCGGCCCCGGT
>NZ_JBHVFE010000489.1:0-6571 GCF_042801945.1 Kitasatospora sp. NPDC057542 | reverse complement strand
GCGGCGCTCGGCGGGCCGTCGACGGCCGGGGGCGTCACAGCTGGCCGGTCCGCTCGCGCCACGCCCGCTCCTTGACGATCCACTCGTTGTCCTGCGGGAACTCCTCGATGCCCGGCACGCGGCGGACCTCACACTTCGAGCCCGGGAACGCCGGGAGCCGCTTGGCCCACTCGACCGCTTCCTCCTTCGACGCGACGTCGATCAGGTAGAAACCGCCGAACAGTTCCTTCGTTTCACCGTACGGCCCATCGGTGACCACTGGGGTCTGGCCACTGAAGTCGACCACCACGCCCTGGGACGGGTCGTCCAGACCCTCCGCGGCGACGAGCACCCCCGCCCGGATCAGCTCGTCGTTGAAGCGGCCCACCGTCTCCAGCATCTCCTCGAACGGCGTGGCCATCATCTTCGCGACGGACTCGTCCGTGCCCCGCATGATCAGCATGTACTTCGCCATCGTCAGCCTCCTTGATCGGGGATCGTCTCTCGACCCTCTCAGTCCCAGGTCGAACGGCGCAGCCACAGATCGACACGACGGAAGGAAATCTTTCAGGCCTTCGCACCACGTTGGTGCCGACGGAAGCCGGGAGACCGCGGCGTGAGCGGGAACCGAGGAGCACGGAGCAGGCCAAGTAGCGCGAAACTCCGGCCATCTACGGTGCACCGTCACAGCCGGGCAGGCGGGAGAAGGTCAGCGCCACTGGTAGGAGGCGCTGGTCATCGCCGGGAGCAGCATCGGGCCCACGGCCGCGCCGGTGTCGGGTCGGGTGGCCTGGTCGAGGGCGGGGCTGATGTCCGGGTAGAGGTGGAGGGCGGCCGCACCGGTCGGCGGCAGCCACACCACCGGCGCCCGGTCGGGGTCGTCCTGCTCTTGTCGCGCTGCGCCTGACCGCCGAGCAGGCCGCGGCCCTCGATCTCGCCGAGGGCCGGGAGTACGAGATCACCGGCGTCGTCCGGGCCGCGGACGGGAAGGCCATCGCGTTCCCCGACACGGTCGTCCACACCATCCCGGCCCGCTGGCTGCGCCCGCCCGGCGAGCGGCCGGAGCTCCACCCGGACACGGACCACTTCCATCGCGCTCCGGTGTGCCGGGACGCGGACGGGATGACACCGGCGGAGATCGACCACGCGGTGGGGAAGGCACTGGAGCAGCTCCGAGGCCTGGCGCTGGAGGACCCGAACGTCGACCATTCGATGCTCACCGCCGAGGCGGACCACCAGGAGTGGCTGCGGATCGCCGAACGGGTGCGGGCGGCCCATCTGGCCGCCTACGACCCGCGGACCGATCCGAACGCGGTGGAGCACCCGCCGCTGATCCGCTTCCGGCAGAACCTGACGAAGGCCGGCGTGTCCTCTGACAAGTGATCTCGACTGTCGGCCAGGTGAGTTTGACCGCCCGCTCACTCGGCAGCCGGGTTCAGCTGTCGTTCGAGGCAACCTCGGCAAGGGCCTGAAGCAGGAAGGTCGTCACTGTCCCAGGGTCTGCGCCCTTGCCCCAGAGACAGTCAGCCGTGCGCTCGTCCAGGTCGACGTTCTCCAGCACGTAGCCGTCGGCGATTTCGTCACCGCCGGGGCGCTCGCGCACCAGGACATGCGCGGGCCGGTCCCGGGGCCCGGCCACCGTCTCGAAGTCCTCAACGTCAGGGCAGCCCCGGAACTGGTACACCCGCTGCTCCGCCACGCCTGTCGTCTTCCCAGCGTGATCGAGATCGCCAACGAGCTGGCCCGGATCTCGGGCCCGCTCCAGGAGCCGGCGGAGGCCAGGAGCCGCTCCTGACCGCCGCATGAGTGCGGGCGCCACGCAGAAGCCCAGGCCTGCATGCTGTGCGGGCCTTCGGTACCCGGCGGCCGCGCTGACCGTTTGTCAGCTGTTCGTCCGACGCAGGCGGTCCTCCAGGCCGTCGAGGAGGGACTGGAGGCCGAAGTCGAAGGTGTCGTCCGGGGCCTCGGCGTAGTCGGTGGAAGCGGCGGAGTCGATCCGGGCGCGTAGCCGGGGGAACCCGGAGGCGGCCTCGACGGCCTGCTTCATCACCGCGCCGAACACCTCCTCGGCGTCGCCGCCCTCGCGTTCGATCCTGCGGGTGAGCGAGGTGGTGGCGGCGGCGGGTGCGGCGTTGCCGAGGACGTAGGTGAAGACCGAGGCGGCGGCCCGGTCGGCCTGCGAGCCGGTGAAGCCGGCCTTCTCGTAGACGGCGAGGCTGTGGTCGTCGTGGCGGGCCTTGCCGGTGCCGTGGAAGAGGTGGGTGGCGAAGGCCTGCACCAGCCAGGGGTGGCGGGTGAGCATCGCGTGCAGGTCGTGGGCCATGGCGGTGGCGGCGGTGCGCCAGTCGACCGCGTCGAGGTCGGGGAGACGGATCTCGTCCCAGACCTGGTCCCCGGCGAGGGTGAGGAGGCCGTCCTTGTTCTTGACGTGCCAGTAGACGGCGGTAGCGGCGGAGTTCAGGCGCTTGCCCAGTGCGCGCATGTTGAGGCCTTCCAGGCCTTCGGTGTCGAGCAGCTCGACGGCGGTCCGGACGATCTGTTCGCGGGTCAGCGTGTCGCGTGGCATGCGTTCACGATAGGTCACCGCAGCCCGTCTTGCACAAAGTTCAAGAAGGCACTTGCACAGCGTTCAACTCGACCCCTACAGTTCTCGGCACCGGAACTTGAACTATGTAAAAGTCGCTCGGAGAACCCGCCCCAGAAGGAGAATCCCGTGAACACGCTCGCCGCCGCCGCCCAGATCCTCGTCGCCGCCGCCTTCGCCTCCATCCCGCTACTGCGCCACCGTTTCGGCGCCGTCGCCAAGGCCGCCGCCGTCACCGAGCTGCAGCGCCAGGGCATCCGCCCGGCCGTCCTGGAGGAGAACAGGCTCCGCTTCGACGCCGGCGGCCACGAATGGTGGGCCCCGGGCTCCTTCGCCGCCGCGAGCCTCACCGCCGCCGCCCTCAACCTGGCCGGCAACCCGCTCGGCACCACGCTGACCTGGGCTTTCTCCACGCTCACGTTCCTCGCCAACATCCTGATCCTGCAGAGCCAGCTCGGTGCGGTGAAGTCCGTGCAGGCCGCCTTCCACCGCAAGGGCGACCCCGAGCTGGCCCGGGTCGACGTCCCCGCCTTCCTCAAGGCCGCCGAGGACGCCTTCCCGGCCTGGACCCGGATCCTCCAGAACGTCCGCCACACGGTGGTATTCGCCGGCTCCGCCCTCGCCCTGACCGCCGCCGCCATTGCCTGACACACACCGAACTCATCCCGACCGCTCTTACTTCTCACCAGCACTGAGCAGCGATCACAGCACCTCGTGCTCTCCGAAGTCACCAACAGCTGCTCTCAGAACTCACCTACGCAGCCAACCTGGTCGAGCGGGAGCTCCTGGGCCGGGACGTCGTCCCGGGCATGTGGACCTACCAGCTGATCGAGGCGTACGACCGCACCTACCACCGCGTGTTCACCGCTGTCGAGGAACAGGTCCGCCAAGGCCTCGCCGCCGGCCGCCGGCACCTGGCCGAGGCCGGGATCCAGCAGGCCGCCCGAGCCCGCCACCGCAGGCGCACCGCCCCGTACGGCCCGCGCCTCGCGGCTGCGCTGCTGGAAGACCAGGGGCAGTGCGGTCCGGTGTGCTGGAGCACGGCCGAGTCCGGCCACCAGGTCAACGACGGCGGCTACTCGTACCGCAACCCGGCCAACCGCTTCGCCCTGCCAACTGACCGGCTCGCCCGCGTGACGGCAGCGCTGGCCTTGTGAGTGGCATCCGGTGCGACGTTGTGGCGTCGTTCATGCGTGCCGGAACGGCAGGTCACAGGTCACCGGGCCGCGGTCAGCCCTGCGGCCTGCGGATCGAGTCAGGCAGCGCGAGAACCAACGGCAAGTCGACCAGACACCCGCCCGAAGCCGCAGGTCAAGCTCGCTCAGAATGACAAGTGATGCTGGAACCTACAACGGTCCGGGGGTAGCGTGGCATGCCGGCTCCGCGTTCAGGGTGATCATCCCGCCACGGCGGCTGTGCCACCGCTGTTGGACGTCTCAGCGAGGGCGGTGGGCTTCGTCGCTGCCGCGACGGTGCCCGTGGCGTCCGGGAGCCACAGCTCGGCGGAGCGCGGTCGCGCCGCCGAGCCCCGGCCCGAGGACTCCACCCTCACGCGCCGTCGTTCGAGCTGCCCCCAGCCGTCCTGCACTCCGGACCAGTGCCGGGCGGTCACGTCCAGGCGCAGGTGGGCACCGGGCCACGGGCCGGGGGTGATCAGGACGGTCCCGGCCCGGCGCAGGTGGCCGACGAGGCGGTCGACGGCCCGCGGCGCCAGGCTCCGGGGAGGGGCTGCGGCCAGCACGACGGGGCACGCGGCGGCCAGTCGAAATTTGACCGGTGCTGAAATTAGGTTCTGTCCGCGCGATCATGAGCGGAGCCAGATGATCAGCGCGGCGACCGTGACCGTGCCGAGGAAGACGTAGACGCGTTTGTCATATCTGGTCGCGACGGTGCGGTAGTTCTTCAGCTTGTTGATCGCGCGCTCGACGACGTTGCGCTTCTTGTATCGCTCTTTGTCGAATCCGGGCGGTCGACCGCCGGCGCTTCCCCGCTTGCGGCGGTTGGCTGCCTGGTCGGCCTTCTCGGGGATGGCGTGTCGGATCGCCCGTCGCCGCAGGTAGCGGCGGGTGCGCCGGTTGCTGTACGCCTTGTCGGCGCTGACGCTGTCGGGCGTGGTACGGGGGCGGCCGGTCGTCATACGCGGAACCCGGATCTTGTCCATGACGGGCTCGAACTGGGTGCAGTCGGCGCGCTGCCCCGGCGTGACGACCAGGGACAACACCCGATAGTACCCCTTCGCACTCAGGTGGATCTTGGTGGTGTGGCCGCCCCGGGATCGCCCGAGGGCCTCTCCGGCCGCACCACCGCCACCAGGCAGTTGAACAGCTCTGTCCACATCCGAGCATTCCTGATCGCGTGCGCGGCGCCCCCTTTGAGGACCGGCGGTGCATGGCGGGCTCCGGCCACGTGGTGGTGCGCACGGATCGACGTGGAGTCGACGGAGATGTCCCAGTCGATCCCACCGGCGGCATCCGCCTCCGCCTGGACCCGCTGGAGCAGGCGCTCCCACGTCCCGTCCGCCGACCAGCGGCGATGCCGCTCATGGACCGTCTTCCACGAACCGTAGCGCTCAGGAAGGTCCCGCCACGGCACGCCCGTTCGCGTCCGGCACAGGATGCCGTTGATGACCTGCCGATGGTCCCGCCACCTGCCACAACGCCCGTTACCCACCGGCAGCAGCGGCCGAAGCCGCTCCCACTGGCCGTCAGTCAGATCACCCCTACTCCCCATAGTCACATCAACGACTCAACTGATCGGCAGGACACGGCCTAGTCCGCGGTACAGCCCCAGTAAGCGATCTCCAGGATGATCACCGCCAGGATGCTGCCCTCACGGCGGACCGCCGATCTGATCGACGGGCACTGGCGGCTGCTGACCGCCTGTGGGACGTCAACCGACGCCGCAAGGGCACCGCCAACACCCTGGCCGCGCCGAAGTCGATCCGCGCCGCCCGACCCGACGGCGCCCCGATCTACATCATCCTGGACAACCTCTCCGCCCACACCGGCGCCGACATCCGCCGCTGGGCGAAGAAGAACACGGTCGAGCTGTGCTTCACCCCGACCTACACATCCTGGGCCAACCCGATCGAGGCCCACTTCGGCCTGCTGCGGCAGTTCACCCTGGCCAACTCCCACCACCGCAGCCACCCCACGCAAACCCAGGCACTGCACCGCTACCTGCGCTGGCGCAACGCCAACGCCCGCCACCCCGACGTACTTGCCGCCCAACGCAAGGAACGCGCCCGCATCCACAGCGAGAAGGGCATCCGCTGGGGCGGACGCCCCCTCAACGCCGCAGCCCGACCGACCGCGAACCGCAGCCCCGGAGTACCGAAAGGGACAAGTTCACGAGAAGGACAGCGACAGAAGGACGACTCAGGAGGCGGACGGCTCGATCTCCCCCGCAAAGACGATGACCTGGTCGATGAGGCTCCGCCGCAGATGGACGACGTCCGTTCCCGCCAGGCGGGGGCCTCCATCCGGCGTGGTGAAGACCCACTGGTACCGGGCCCACTCGCCAGGCATGTCCACCGCTGAGCAGCGCGCCATCGTGCCGGTCCCCGCCGGGTGGCGCCGGATGTCCAGCACGAACCGCTCGACCGCCGCGATTCCTTCGCTGCGACCCAACGGCCCCCAGAAGACCACATCTGAGGTCAGGGCCTGGGAGAGCAGGGCAGTCACATAACTGTCGTCCGAGGCGTTAAACGCGGAGATGAACGTGTCGATCGCGGAACGTGCCGTCTCTTCCTGCATGCCCCAGTAATACCAGCCGTTGCACGTGCGCTCGTCCCGCAAGCCGCTTTCCGATCACGGTAGACCATCCGTGCCGACAGCCGCGCCGGCGCGGGTCGAAATCGGCGCACCAACGGTGCCAAAACGTCCCCGGGTCTACCCACAGCTCCATAAAAACGCAGGTCAGCGATCCAGCGCACCTTCGGTGCGCGCCGGGGGCCTGGTAAATGCCGTGGCGCGCGCCCGAGGTGCGCTTCCGGACGCCTCTGACGAG
>NZ_JBHVFE010000488.1:0-6582 GCF_042801945.1 Kitasatospora sp. NPDC057542 | reverse complement strand
CTCCCGGAGGAGTCCGGCCCTCGGGCCTTCGCTACGGAGCTCAGGCAGCCACGACGGCGACGTCGAGGTTGGCCACGACGTCCGAGTGCAGCTTGACCGAGACCTTGTGGGAGCCCACGGTCTTGATCGGCGAAGCGATCGCGACGGCGCGCTTGTCCACGGCCGGGCCGCCGGCGGCCTTGATGGCCTCGACGACGTCGGACTGGGTCACCGAGCCGAACAGGCGGCCGGCCTCGCCCGAGCGGACGGCCAGCTTGACCTGGACGCCCTCGAGCTGGCCCTTGACCTCGTTGGCGGCCTCAAGGGTCTGGATCTCGTGGATCTTCCGGGCGCGACGGATGGCGTCGACGTCCTTCTGACCACCCTTGGTCCAGCGGATGGCGTAGCCACGCGGGACCAGGTAGTTGCGGGCGTAGCCGTCCTTGACCTCGACGACCTCGCCGGCGGAGCCGAGACCCGGCACCTCGTGCGTGAGGATGATCTTCATTACTCGGTCACCCTCTCTTAGCGCGCGGTGCTGGTGTAGGGCAGCAGCGCCATCTCACGGCTGTTCTTCACGGCCGTGGCGACGTCACGCTGGTGCTGGGTGCAGTTGCCGGTCACCCGACGGGCACGGATCTTGCCGCGGTCGGAGATGTACTTCCGCAGCAGGTTCGTGTCCTTGTAGTCAACGTAGTTGACCTTGTCCTTGCAGAAGACGCAAACCTTCTTCTTCGGCTTGCGAGCAGGCGGCTTCGCCATTGTGTGCTCCATTTGGGGTTCACGGCCCGGCGGGCGTCCGGGGACGCCGGCGGCCGGGCCGCACGAAATCTGTCAGCTCTTAGAACGGGGGCTCTTCCGAGTAGCCGCCACCACCGGACGGGGCACCCCAGCCGCCGCCCTGGTTGCCACCGGACGGGGCACTGGAGGCCCAGGGGTCGTCGGAGGGGCCGGACTGGCCGCCGCCGGAGTTTCCACCCCAGCCGCCGCCACCCTGCTGGCCGCCACCGCCGCCGCCCCAGCCGCCACCGCCCTGGCCGCCACCCTGCTGGCCGCCGAAGCCACCACCGGGGCCGCCGGACCGGTTGGCCCGGGTGACCTTGGCGGTCGCCGAGCGCAGGCTCGGGCCGACCTCGTCGACCTCGACCTCGAAGACCGTCCGCTTCTCGCCTTCCTTGGTCTCGTAAGACCGCTGGCGCAGTCGGCCCTGCACGATGACGCGCATGCCGCGCTGCAGCGACTCGGCCACGTTCTCCGCCGGCTGACGCCAGACGTTGCACGTGAGGAAGAGGCTCTCGCCGTCCTTCCACTCGTTCGTCTGACGGTCGAAGGTGCGGGGGGTGGACGCGATGCGGAACTTCGCGACCGCCGCACCCGACGGGGTGAAGCGCAGCTCGGGGTCGTCGACGAGATTGCCGACGAGGGTGATGACGGTCTCGCCTGCCATGGTGGTGATGACCTCTCGGGAAGATGTCCGTTCACCGCTGTTTCACGTGAAACAGCGGACGCGAGCTACCCGAGACCCGAAGGCCTCAGAGGTGGCTCAGTGGGTGTCCGGGCGCAGGACCTTGGTCCGCAGAACCGACTCGCTCAGGCCCAGCTGGCGGTCGAGCTCCTTGACGACCTCAGGCGTGGCCTTGAGGTCGATGACCGAGTAGATGCCCTCGGACTGCTTGTTGATCTCGTAAGCCAGACGGCGGCGACCCCAGGTGTCGACCTTCTCCACCTTGCCGCCGGCGTTGCGGACGACAGCGAGGAAGCTCTCGATCAGGGGGGAGACAGCGCGCTCCTCGACCGAGGGGTCGAGGATGACCATCAGCTCGTAGTGACGCATGAGTAACCCACCTCCTTTGGACTCAGCGGCCACGGTCTCTCCGTGGCAGGAGGGTTGTGCGTAGCGTCGGCACCGGAGCAGTGACGACTCCGGCCCACCGTAACGGGAGGGTCGGACAGTCGGCCCCGCTCCACCCGAAAGAGGGTGTCACCCCGAAGAGGGCGCAAGGGGGCACAACTACACCAGTGCAGACGGCACAGCCTACCTGCACCCGGACAGCCGAACAAAACGCATAGGGGTTGTGAGAGCGGCCCAACCCCCGCAATCTGGACGGAACGGGATTCCTGCCCGTTCGTCTCCCCGCCAGGAGGTGGGACCCATGGCCCAATCCGTCCACCGCATGCCCGCGCTCACGCTGAACACCGACGGCCACCCGCACCCCCGCGAGAACACCCTGGTGGGCATCACCGCTCTCCTCGGCGTGATCGCCTTCACCACCTCGTTCTTCCACAACCTGCACCTGCTGACCTCGTGGACCGGCCTGTTCGGCATCATCACGGGCCTGTGGGGCATGTTCGTCTCGGTCACCACCGCCGAGCGCTTCGTCCTGATGATCACGCTCGGCGCCTCCGCGCTCGGCTTCTACCTCGGCATCGCCCGCGGCGGTCTCTGGGGCTGAGCCGCCCCGCGCCCGACCCGCTGGGACCGAGCCCACAGGGCCCGCCCGGAACCCTCGTCGCCCCCGTCGCGTATCTGCAGAGGAGACAGGTACCCGACGGGGGCGCCGTCGTGCCCGCCGCGGCGGGCGCCCGGGCCCCGGACGATAAGGTCAGCCCGAGAACCTGGGGCCACCGCAGCCCGACCGACGAGGAGCACCGAGCAATGAGCCTGCGCCTGAGGACGATCACCCGCGAGGAGCACCTCGCCTTCATCAGGAGCCGCGCCTCGGCCAGCCACATGCAGGTGCCGTCGTGGGGTGACGTGAAGGCCGAGTGGCGGTCCGAGTCGATCGGCTGGTTCGACGAGGCCAACCAGCTCGTCGGCGCCGGCCTGGTCCTCTACCGCCAGCTCCCGAAGCTCAAGCGCTACCTCGCCTACCTGCCCGAGGGCCCGGTCATCGACTGGTTCGACCGCGACCTCGACCGCTGGCTCTCCCCGATGCTGGCGCACCTCAAGTCGCAGGGCGCGTTCTCGGTGAAGATGGGCCCGCCGGTGGTCATCCGCCGCTGGAACGCCCCCACCATCAAGGAGGCCATCGCCGCCAAGCAGGCCAAGCGGCTGCGCGACGTCGAGGCCGACTGGTACGAGGCCCGCGCCTTCGAGGTGGCCGACCGTCTGCGCAAGGCCGGCTGGCTCCAGGGCGAGGACGGCGGCGCCGGTTTCGGTGACGTCCAGCCGCGCTACGTCTTCCAGGTTCCGCTGGCCAACCGCTCGCTGGACGACATCCAGAAGGGCTTCAACCAGCTCTGGCGCCGCAACATCAAGAAGGCCGAGAAGAGCGGCGTCGAGGTGGTCCAGGGCGGCTACGACGACCTGCCGATCTTCCACCAGCTCTACCTGGTCACCGCCGAGCGCGACAAGTTCACCCCGCGCCCGCTGTCCTACTTCCAGCGGATGTGGAAGGCCCTCGTCGCCGAGGACCCGAACCGCATGCGGCTCTACATCGCCTACCACGAGGGCGAGCCGCTGGCCGCCACCACGATGCTGGTGGTCGGCGAGCACGTCTGGTACTCCTACGGCGCCTCGGCCAACCACAAGCGCGAGGTCAAGCCGTCCAACGCCATCCAGTGGCGGATGATGCGCGACTCCTACGCCCTCGGCGGCGGCGTGTACGACCTGCGCGGCATCAGTGACACCCTGGACGAGGACGACCACCTGTTCGGCCTGATCCAGTTCAAGGTCGGCACCGGCGGCCAGGCGGCCGAGTACCTCGGCGAGTGGGACTTCCCGCTCAACAAGCTGCTGCACAAGGCCCTCGACCTCTACATGTCCCGCCGCTGAGGAGGCTGACCCGATGACGCTGTCGCTCTACCTCGACACCGAACGCTGGCGCACCCACCA
Source organism: Kitasatospora sp. NPDC057542 (assembly GCF_042801945.1). NCBI lineage: Bacteria > Bacillati > Actinomycetota > Actinomycetes > Kitasatosporales > Streptomycetaceae > Kitasatospora > Kitasatospora sp. NPDC057542. The sequence continues at coordinate 2,768 of NZ_JBHVFE010000488.1, read as the reverse complement.
GCGCTCCGTCCTCGCCGAGTTCCCCGGCCTGGTGCCGGTCGCCAAGGGGAACGGCTACGGCCTGGGCAACCACCGGCTGGCCGAGGAGGCGACGCTGCTGGGCACCGGGGTGCTCGCCGTCGGTACCGCGTACGAGGCGGCCGACGCCGCCGAGTGGTACGGCGGCGAGCTGCTGGTGCTCACCCCGTACCGGGTCGGCGAGGAGGTGCTCCCGCTGCCGCACGCCCGGGTGATCCGGACGGTGGCCAGCGTGGACGCGCTGCGCGCGCTGCACGGCACCCGGGTGGTGCTGGAGTGCATGACCACCATGCGCCGGCACGGCGTGAGCGCGGCCGACCTGCGCACCCTCGCCGCCGACCTGGAGGGCGTCGCCTTCGAGGGCCTGGCACTGCACCTGCCGATGGACCGGCCGGACGGCTCCAGCCCGGTCGAGGAGGTCGCGTACTGGGTGGACACCGCCCTGGCGGCCGGCATCCCGATGCACACCGTGTTCGTCAGCCACCTCGGCGCCTCCGGCATGGACCAGCTGGCCCAGCGCTACCCGCAGACGGTCTTCCGCGCCCGGATCGGCACCCGGCTCTGGCTGGGCGACCACGCCGCGCTGGAGGTCCGGGCCACCGTCCTGGACGTCACCCCGGTGAAGAAGGGCGACCGCTACGGCTACCGCCAGCACCCGGCGCCCACCGACGGCCACATCCTGGTGGTCGCCGGCGGAACCGCGCACGGCATCGGCCTGGAGGCACCCAAGTACCTCCAGAGCATGGGGGCGCGGGCCAAGGGCATCGCCCGGGCCGGCCTGGCGACGGTCAACAAGACCAAGTCGCCGTTCCACTGGGCCGGCAAGCAGCTGTGGTTCGCCGAGCCGCCGCACATGCAGGTCTCGCTGCTGTTCCTGGACGGGGAGACCACGCCCCCGGCGATCGGCGAGGAACTCGGTCTCCAGGTCCGGCACACCACCACGCACTTCGACCGCGTGGTGGACCGCTGAGCCGCTAGGACTTCTCGGCCGGCTCCGGCAGTCCGGGCTCGGTGAGCCACTGCTCGGGGCCGGCCGGCGCGTATCCGGCGTAGCTCTCCTCCTCGCGCAGCCGGCGGGCGGTGCCCAGCACGAACACGTCCGGGGCGCGGTCCAGGACCCCGCCGGAGGGGTCGTCGCTGCCGTCCCAACGGACCGGGTCGCGGTCCGGGTGGAGGACGTCGCGGACCACCAGGGCGACCAGGTAGAGCGTGCCCAGCAGGTGCAGCCCGATCGCGAAGTGGTACCAGCCCTCGCCGATCCCGTGCTGCTTGGAGCCGGTGACCAGGCCCAGGTGGGACCAGATGCCCAGGGTGTAGAGCACCTCGCAGGCCTGCCAGACCAGGAAGTCCCGCCAGCGCGGCCGGGCCAGCACCGCGAGCGGCAGCAGCCAGAGCGCGTACTGCGGCGAGTACACCTTGTTGACCAGCACGAACAGCGCGACCACCAGGAAGGCCAGCTGGGCGAGGCGCGGCCGGCGCGGGGCCGAGAAGCCGAGCCACGCTATGGCCAGGCAGCCCAGCACCATCAGCACGCCGATGTAGACGTCGAGGTCGGCCAGCCCGGCGCCGCGGCGCTGCATCAGGATCAGCCAGAACGAGCCGTAGTCCTCGCCACGGTGCTTGCTGAACACGTAGAACGTCGACCAGCCCCGCCAGTTGGCCAGCATGATCGGCAGGTTGACCACCAGCCACGAGCCGAGCGCACCGCCCAGCACCAGCCGGAACTCGCGCCACTTGCCGGCCCGCCAGCAGAGCACCAGCAGCGGGCCGAGCAGCAGCAGCGGATAGAGCTTGGCCGCGGTGGCCAGGCCGATGAAGACGCCGGCCCAGCCCGGCCGGGCGCCGGCCCACCAGGCCATCGCCACGGCGGCCAGGGCGACCGCGAGCAGGTCCCAGTTGACGGTGCCGTTGAGCAGCAGGACGGGGGCGAGCGCGAACAGCAGCGCGTCCCACGGGCGGCGCCGGTGGGTGCGCGAGAGCGCCACGACGGCGACCACCGCGCAGGCCATCAGCATCCCGGCGTTGATCGCCCAGAACCACTGCTCCTGGCTCTGCTGGTCCCCGCCGCCGGGCGTCAGCCAGGCCGCGACCTGCATGAACAGGCCGGTGAGCACCGGGTACTCCAGGTACTGGAGGTCCCCCGAGGAGCCCGGGATGCGGTCCACGTACGGGTGCAGCCCGGCCGCGAAGCCGCGCCCGGAGAACAGGTGCGGGATGTCGCTGTAGCAGGCGTGGATGTACTGCGGCGAGCCCGGCTGGAACCAGGCCTGCTCGTAGCAGGGCAGCTTCTGCACCATGCCGAGCACCGACACCACGATCACCGCGAGCGCCAGGAAGCGCGCCGGGATCCACCAGGAGACTCCGAGCAGCGCCCGGCGGCCCGGGGGCCCGCCGATCACCTCGCTGCCGGCCGCCGCCACCGGGTCCTCGTCGGCCGGGACGACCACGGTGTTGGCCGGCGGCGCGGCCGTGGCGACGGCTGCCGGGTGGGGCCCTGCGGCGGCGCCGGACCCGACCGGGCCGGCGGTTTCGTCACGATCGCTCGACGTCATGCCGGACATCCTGCCGCACCGGTCCCGCCGGGACGAGGAGGACCCCGCAACGGTCTGCGCCCCTGCGTGGCGGGCCGGCCCGCCAATCGTGACGAAACGGCCGTGCCGCGGACGGCGGCGGTCCCGACGGGAACGGGGCTGCGACGAGAACGGGCGCTGCGACGAAGACGGCGGTGGCGGCCCTCCGAGGAGGACCGC
>NZ_JBHVFE010000487.1:0-6648 GCF_042801945.1 Kitasatospora sp. NPDC057542 | reverse complement strand
GTGCCGGGCAACCACGACGTGGACGACCTCACCATCGGCGGCGGCCGCTACTACGTGGACGGCATCCTGTGCGAGGCCGACCGGCCCGAGCCCGGCATCGCCGTGCCCGACGACGGCGGCCAGGGCAACGGCAGCGACGCCCGGGAGGCGCCCGCCGGCTGGACGTACTGGGACCAGCCGGACGCCTACCGGGACCAGGAGCGCGACGGCGACCGGCTGCCCGGCGAATTCCCGTTCCTGGTCTACCTGAAGGTCTGGGAGCGCAGCGTCATCGCCGTCGAGGACCCGGAGATCCGCGAGGTCGCGCTCGGTGCGGCGATGCCCGACACGGCGGCCCGGGCCAAGCTCGTCTGGCAGGTACTCGCCCTGCCCGCCTCGGAGTTGAGTGTTCCGGACGGCGGGGCGTCCCGGGTGAGGGAGGCCTTCGACGCGTGGGCCGAGCCGCACGAGCGGCCGGGCGGGCTGCTGGCCGCGCGCGCCCGGCGGCCGGAGCGGGCGAGCGAGGAACCGTGCCTGGCCCACCCCGAGGCCGGCTACCGGGGTCCGGAGAACCAGCTGTACCGGGTGGAGGTCCACCACGGCGGCTCGGCGGAGGGCTGCGCCACGTTCAAGTGGTCCCGGGAGAACGGCTCGGTCGTCCTGCCGATCGCCTCGATCGAGGGCGTCTGGGTCGACCTCACCACGCTGGGCGACGACGACAAGCTCAGCCTCTCGGTCGGCGACTGGGTCGAGGTCGCGGACAGCGCGTACGTCAGCCGGGGCGAGGCGGCGAACCTGCTCCAGGTGGAGGAGACCGACCTGCCGGGGCGCCGGGTGCGGCTGTCCGCCGAACCGGTGCCGGAGGTCGGGCGGCTGGCCGAGCGCCACCCGTTCCTGCGCCGCTGGGACCACCGGGCGCCCCGCGGCCGGGACGCCCTGCCGCTGGCCGGCGGCGCCCTGCAGCTCCAGGAGGGCGCCTGGCTCGACCTGGAGGACGGCGTCCAGGTGTACTTCCGACCGGGCGGCGAATACACCCGGGGCGACTACTGGCTCATCCCCGCGCGGACCGCCACCGGCTCAGTGGAGTGGCCGCAGAACGCGGCCGGCGAAGCGCTGCTCCGGGAACCGGCCGGGGTCCGGGTGCACCATGCCCCGCTCGCCTGGGTGAAGGGCCCGACCACGGTCGTCGACCTCCGGCAGACCTTCGCCCCGCTGACCGCCCCCACCCCGCAGTAGGGCGTGTCTGACAATTCCCGCCGGGTCCGACGCGAATTGTCAGACCCGCCCCAGCAGGTCCACGGCCCGCGCATCGAGTACCTCATCGGCCAGGCCCCGCCCCAGGCCTGGCAGAGGCTGTCCGCCGGACACGGCGCCAAGGGCGACCGCTTCTGCGACTGGGCCGCCGCCCGCCTGCCCGCCATCGGGGAGTTCGACGGCGACCAGCCCACCCGCCGGCGCTGGATGCTGGCCCGCCGCAGCACCACCAAGCCCGACGAGATCGCCTACTACCTCGCCTGGGGTAGATGTACAGGCTTCCACCTCGGTCCTGGCCAGCGGAAACGCGAACGGCTCGCCAGCTACGCGCTCGTCACATGAGCCGGAGGCCCCGCTCCGCCGGTCTTCCGAGCGGTCGGCGGGGCGGGGGGCTCAGCCCACTGACGAGAGGTCTGGGGGACCGGGAGCGGCGGGGTCTTGGGGGTCAGCCCCTCGTGGGAACGGGATTGGCCGGGTCGCCCAGCCCAGGGGGTGTGGGTGTCAGGGGTGACGGTCACGCCTGGGCCCTCGCCCTCGCCGTCAACCGCCGACTCACCCGCGCCGCCGCCCCACACGGCCCGGCTGAGCCGAGCCCGCAGGGGCCGCCACCGTCGGAACGAATGACGAGGCGGCACCGACGCGACTGTGAACCGGGACCGCGAAACGGCCCTGGTGAGCGAAGACGACATTCCAGCCGTCCCACCCCTGGCGGCGGTGTTGTGGCCACGGCTGGCAGGGTGCAACAGTCCGGCTCGGGAGCGGAGGAGCCGGCCGCAGGGGCGTTCGATCAGCGATCGTTCGACCCGACGAGCCCGACCACCAACCGACGCGCGTACGCGGTGTCGAGCCCCTCCGGACGAAAGAGGATGCGGTACATCATGGGGGCGACGACGCGGTCGAGGACTGTCTCGACGTCGGGTGCGTTCTCCTCGCGGCCGACCGCGCGGTCGAGGATGACGTCGATCTGCTCGGCCGCGTAGGCCGAGCACTGGCCGGCGTTGGTGCCGTCCGGGTCGCCGAGCAGGGCGTCGCGGATGTAGGCGCGGCCCGTGGGGACGGACATCTCCTCCAGGAACTGCTCGGCCCAGGCCTCAAGGTCGGACCTGAGGCTTCCCTTGTCCTCCGGCGCCGTCTCGGGCCGCAGACGCTCGACCGCCACGTCCGACAGCAGCTCCTGCAGGTCGCCCCAGCGACGGTAGATCGTGGACGGGGTGACTCCGGCGCGGGTGGCCACCAGGGGTACCGTGAGGGCTTCGCGGCCCACCTCCGCCTCGAGTTCGCGCACGGCGGCGTGCACCGACGCCTGCACCCTGGCGCTGCGCCCACCGGGACGCACCATGGTCTTTCGGCTCATGGAACCACCTTAAAGCAAATATGCTGCTTCAAGCGCTCGTCCTGGCCCCGGCCGGTGCGGCCGGAGCCACTCCGTCGGTTCGTCACACCGCTGCCAGCCGGCGTGCGGGCCGGATCTGCTCGTAGGCGTGACCGACCCGCAGCAGCACCGGCTCCCCGAGGGGGCGGCCGAGCAGCTGCATGCCGATGGGCAGGCCTGTCGTGTCGTGGCCGACCGGGACGGACAGCGAGGGCACCCCGGTGATGTTGGCGGGGGCGGAGAGGCGTACGTAGGCGTCGGAGACCCCCTCGACGGTGCCGTCCGGCCAGGTGATCGACTCGTCGTCCGCCTTCACCGCAGTGGCCGGGACCGTCGGGGCGGCGATCACGTCGACCTCCTCCAGCAGGCGGGCCCAGGCCTGCTGCATGAGGGTGCGCGAGCGCTGGGCGCGCAGGTAGTCCCCGGCCGGCATCAGCTCGCCGACTTCGAGAAGGATCCGCACGTCAGCCTGGTACAGCTCGGGGACGGCGCGCACGGTGCGCTCGTGGTAGGCGGTGGCCTCCGGCACCATCAGGCCCCACTGGGTGGCCTGGATGTAGCGCGTCATCGGGATCTCGACCTCGACGAGCTGCGCTCCGAGGCTCTCGAGCTCGGCTGTGGCGAGCCGGACGGCGGCCTCCACCTCAGGGTCGACGTGGTCGAAGTAGTAGTTGCGCGGCACGCCGATGCGCAGGCCCGTCAGTTCCGTGGCGCCGCCGGGCCGGTAGTCCGGGCCGGCGGTGACCAGGGAGGCGGGGTCGCGGGGATCGTGGCCGGCCAGGACGGACAGGACCAGGGCGGCGTCCTCCACGGTGCGGGTGATCGGGCCCACGTGGTCCAGCGACCAGGACAGGGACGTCACACCGTGGCGGGGGACGAGGCCGTAGGTCGGCTTGAGGCCGACGACTCCGTTGAGCGCGGAGGGCACCCGGATCGATCCGCCGGTGTCGGTGCCCAGAGCGAAGGTCGCGGCGCCCGCGGCGACGGCGACGGCGGAACCGCCGCTGGAGCCGCCGGCGACCCGGCCCCGATCCCAGGCGTTGTGGGTCTGCGGGGTGGTCAGACCGTAGGCGAACTCATGGGTGTGCGTCTTGCCGAGCAGGACCGCACCGGCCGCGGCCAGGCGGGCGGCGACCGTGCTGTCGGCCTCGGCGCGGTGGTCCGCCCGGACCCGGGAGCTGGCCGTGGTGGCCGCGCCGGCGACGTCGATCAGGTCTTTCAGCCCCATGGGGATGCCGTGCAACGGGCCGTGCAGACGGCCGGCTGCGACATCCTGCTCAGCCTCGCGCGCCGCCCGGCGGGCCTCCTCCGCCGCGACGGTGACGTATGCCTGAAGGTGCCGCTCCACCTGCTCGAGGCGGTCGAGGACGGAGTCCACCAGCTCGACGGGGGACAGCTTTCGCGCCCGGATCGCGTCAGCGGCTGCGGCGATGGACAGTTCATACGGCTGCATCGTTCTTCTCCTCTCCGGCGCGGTAGGCGGCGGCAGGCGGGGTGTCTCCGAAGTCCAGTTCCCGCAGGATCGCGACGACGGACTGGATGTGGTTGGCGGTGGCGGCCACCGCGGCGAGCCGGTCGGCCGACAGTGGGAGCCCGGCGCGGTCGGCCCAGCGGGCCGCCTCCGATGGCGTGAGTTCGGCAGCGGACATGAACGTTCTCTCCTGATCGGACTGGAGCAACGAAGCAGCCTCGGGCAACTCTCCGCGCCAAAAGCTAACAGTTTGCTTTAGCTGACACTAGGGCCTACCGTGGATTAAAGCAAACCAATTGCGTTTAGCGGGAGGGTTTCCATGTCCAACGCCACGTCAGACGCGGCAGCGCAATGCCTGTGCCCCGCAGCCCGCACCCGCGCGGCCTCCTTCGCCCTCGACGTGTCGATCGTCGCCCTCCTCCTGGCCGCCTCCAGTGCGCCGACGCCGCTGTACCCCCTGTACCAGGACCAATGGGGCCTGACCGCCCTGACGATCACGGTGGTCTTCAGCGCCTACTCCCTGACGCTGCTGGTGGCCCTGCTCATCGTCGGAGAGCTCTCCGACCACCTGGGGCGGCGGCCCGTCCTGATGGGTGCCCTGGTCCTGGAGGCAGCCTCCATGCTGCTGCTGGCCTCGGCGGACGGCGCCGGACCGCTCATCGCCGCCCGCATCCTGCAAGGGGCGGCCACGGGCGCCGCCACCAGCGCCGCGGGCGCCGCCCTCCTCGACCTTGAGGACCCCCGGCGTCCCGGCCGGTCCGCCCTGGCCAACAGCATCGCCCCAATCGTCGGCATGGCGGCCGGCGTACTGGTCTCCACCCTGCTCGTGCGCTTCGTTCCGGCTCCCACGGCCACCGTGTACGTAGTCCTGGCGGCACTCTTCGCCGCCCAGACGATCGCGGTCATCCTGACGCCGGAGACGGCCCACCCACACCCTGGCGCGCTGCGCTCCCTGCGTCCGCGGCTCGCCGTGCCGCCCTCGGCGCGCCGCGCCCTGCTGGCAGCCGGCACCGGAGTCGCCGCCGTCTGGGCGCTGGGCGGCTTCTACTCCTCCCTCGGACCGGCGCTCGTACGCCTGGTCGCCCCCGGCGCCCCGCACGTGTTTGCCGGGATGGTCTTCTTCGTTGTCAGTGCCGGGGCCGCGCTCACCGTGTGGAGGCTGCGCAGGACCGCGCCGCTCGCCGCCGCCACCGGCGGAACCCTGGTGGTCATCCCCTCCACGGCCCTGAGCCTGCTCGGTCTGCACAACGCCAGCCTGACCGCCGTCTACGGCGGCGCGGCCCTGGCCGGCATCGCCTTCGGCGCTGTCTCCCAAGGCGCGCTCCGCATGATGCTCGCCTCGTTCGACGAAGGGGACCGCGCCACGACCCTGGCCGCCTATTACGTCCTCAGCTACCTGTCCATGAGCCTGCCCGCCATCGCCACGGGCGCCGCCGCCCAACACTTCGGACTGCGGACTGCTTCCCTTGCCTACGCCGTGGCCGCCGCACTCCTCGCCGTCGCGGCGGCGGCAGCACTCACCGCCTCTGGACGCAAGGCACTCCGCATCACAGACGGCCACCTCCGCTGAAACCACCGAACAACAAAGGAACGACGGACCATGAACGCTTCACCGACCGGCCAGACCACCGCCATCCCCTCCTGGGCCGTGGGCGCTGTCACCGTCCACCGCATCGACGAGGTCCTCCTGCCACCCGCGACCGGACCCTGGCTGCTGCCGAACGCCACCACGGACGTGGTCAAGCACCAGGACTGGCTGCAACCTGACTTCGCCGACCACGAGGGCATCCTGCACATCGACAGCCACAGCTTCGCCTTCACCGTCGGCGGGCTGCGCATCCTCGTCGACACCGGCATCGGCAACGGCAAGGAGCGGGCCAACCCGGCGTGGCACAACCTGCGGACCGACTTTCTCGAGCGCCTCACCGCTGCCGGCTTCCACCCGGACTCCGTCGATCTGGTGATCCTCACCCACCTGCACGCCGACCACGTCGGCTGGAACACGCAGGAGGTGAATGGCGAGTGGGTCCCCACCTTCCCCAACGCCCGCTACGTCACATCCCGCGCCGAGCGGGAGTTCTGGGCCACGTACGACATGGAGGAGGCACGCAGGCACATGTTCCGCGACTCCGTGGTCCCGGTCGAGGAGGCACGGCTGCTCGACCTCGTCGACGTCCCAGCCGAGGGTGTCGAGATCGCCCCGGGCCTGCGCCTGCTGCCCACGCCCGGTCACACCCCCGGCCACATCGCCGTCGAGCTGACCAGCCAGGGGGAGACGGCGCTGATCACCGGCGACTGCATCCACCACCCGGTCCAGTTCGCCCACCCCGCCATCGGCGCCTGCGTCGACATCGACCCGGCGCAGTCCGAGGCCTCGCGCCGCAAGCTGCTCGGCTCCCTCGCCGACACGGACACCCTGGTCCTCGGCACGCACTTCGCACCGCCCACCGCCGGCCTCGTGGTTACCCACGAGAACGCCTACCGGCTCGCGCCCGTCCCCGCCACCCCGCGGACCGTCCTGCACTGACCACGTGGCCGGTCCGGCCCGTGGTCGGCCGCGCGGAGCGCAGGC